>CANEWJ010000056.1 GCA_947442625.1 Chitinophagaceae bacterium | reverse complement strand
TGCGTTCTGTTTGAGGTTGGCCATTTCAACATGGGGCATGGTGATGCCTGCAAAAAGCAAGAGTTCACCCACTGCAAAAACAGTGATGACCAGTTCAAACATTGCTGCTGCCTTAACGCCATAAATATTTAGTCCGGTGAAAAGGATGTAGCTGAAAACGGCAATATAAATGATCGGAATCTGTGGGAAGAAAAGATTGAAATAGGCACCAATGGCAAACGCAATGGCTGGTGGTGCAAAAATAAACTCAATGTTCTGTGCCATCCCAGCGATGAATCCCCAGTTAGGGCCCAGCGCCCGTTTGGCATAGTCAAATGCACCGCCTGCTTTGGGAATGGCAGAGGCCAGTTCACAATAGCTGAAGGTGAAGGTCACATACATGATGATGATGAAAAAAGTGGCAACGGCCAAACCAAGGGTTCCGCCTTTTTCCAGGCCCAGGTTCCATCCAAAATACATCCCAGAGATCACGTAGCCCACACCAAGGCCCCACAGCATCAGAGGGGTCAACGTTCTTTTGAGTTCGCCTGTATTCATTGGTTTGTGGTTGTTTGTGCTGGGATAAATATACTGAGATCAATTTTTGGGATAGGCTTTATTTCCTTTCGTATAAAACCAGATCACTTTGTTCATCTCGTCATCCCTTCCGCCATCGACTTCCTTGAAGAGTTCATTTTTGGAAAGTTCGGCCAATTTTCTTTCTTTTCCACGCAATGCATTCAAGGGCTTGTTCATCTTGTCAAGCGGGACATTGTTGGGGCGGGCAACATAAATGGATTTGTTGGGAACGGATTGAAAACAATCTGTCATCAACCTTGAAGTGGCATCCATGATGTTCATCGGAGGGATGCCCAGGATCTGTTCAATGGTTCGGAGCATCGACACCTGGTTGTATTGGGTGGATACGAGTTTCCCACTGCTGTATGGGCTTGCTACAAGGCCTACCGTTCTGTAAGCGGAGATATGGTCCCAACCTCCCTGAGAATCATCCTGGGTAATGAAAACCACCGTTGAATCCCAGTATTTGCTCTTGCTGATCATTTCCATGATTCTGCCAACAGCCAAATCATTGTCTGCTACCATGGCGTCAGGCGTAGGAAAATTGGGGGACGTTCCAGCACTGTGGTCATTGGGCAGCGAAAGCACCATCAGGTTGGGAAGACTGTCGCCTGCTTCATGTTTTTTCCAGTCTTCAATGAAAATATCGGCACGTTGCTGGTCACTGAAAACATAATTGTCGCAATCCGGCATGGTTGGGTGGATGATTGGATTGAGCCTTCCTATGGTTGTCTTGTTGATCCAGTCTGGCTTTTTTCCTGCTGTATAATTTGTATAAAGATCTTTCCATTTGAGCTTTGTATCATAGACCGTTTCACAGGCCTCTCCATATACCCTTACTTTTTTGCCATGGTCCAGTGCATGGTTCCAGATGAAACCCGTTTTGTTGTAAACAAGCGCATCTTCCTGTCTGTGGGGGTAGCTCCTGAACCATGCCCGAACATTTTTCTCAACATAATCAGAAACTATTCCTGCATCTGTCCATTGATGGCCTTCTGCCGATGATTTTCCAGAGGCATTGAAATCATCCATCCATCCAAATTGTTTGGCCAGTGCATGCATGTTGGGGGTAATCTTTTCTCCAAATACGCAAAGACTGCTGTCACCCCTGCCTTCTTTCATATCTCCATATACCTGGTCATAGGTTTTGTTTTCCTTGATGATGTACACTACATGTTTAAAGACAGAAGGCTCGCCAATCCGCTCTGGAACAGGTTTGGGAAGTGCACCAGCGCGTGGAGCCAAAGACAGGGCGTCCAATCTGTTGGTAAGGTTGAGTTGTGCCACTTCAAGTGAATATGCTTCGAGCGTTGGCTTGTCTGGATTGGGAATGATGCTGACCGAGGCGAGCTCATGGTGTATGGACCTTGCTTTTTTCTTGCTGTCCACCACATTGGCACCATCTGATTCCAGGTTGGCCACCACCAAGGTATTGTTGATGAGTTTCAATCCTGCAGGGTATGCTTCTGTGGGGATATAACCCAATACAACAGATTTCCCCCTTCCATTGGAGGAAGCATTTTTTCCCAGCTGTACCACAGCAACCGCATTGTCCAATCCGTTAGACACATAGAGCTGGGTATTGTCTTTATTGAGTTCCAGGCCATTGGGCGTACTGCCTTCAAATGAATGCTTACCCCTCATCAATCCAACATCGATTGTTTCAATCAATTTATTTTCAGTAGCATTGATGACAGCAATATTGTCACTCGAACCATTGGCAACGTAAACATATTTCCCATCGAAAGAAGCCTTTACCACGTTGGGATGAAGCCCAACAGGTATTTCGGTCAATGCCTTTCCGTCTGTGGAGTTGAATATAGACACTGAACCGCCAGCTGTGGCGCCAGTTCTGGGGTCAGTATACGCCAGCCCCCACGGAACGCCAGCCCTTTCTTTTGAGGGGTCTGTGGCTTTTTCGCCTGCCCAGTTGCTCACGAATACCTTGTTATCGGCAACAGCGATGCCATAAGGCGCAACTCCTGTGGCTGCTGTCCATATTGTCTTTCGGCTGCTCCAATCAATTTTCTGTATGGTATTGTTCCCATTCAACACGACATACAAAAACAGGCCATTCATCTCTCTTGAAACGGCAATTTCGTTGGGGATGGCATTGCTGGCCGGTGAAACTTTCTCAAATGGGATGTCCTCAATATTTTTCAGTCCGTTGTTCCATTCTGCAATCATGAGGGAGGACCTGCCATTGCTTTTGTCTGCGGCTCCCCAAACAATCCAGGTTTTACCGTTTTCAATAAATGTTTTGATCCCTGAATAAGTGCTCATGAAATTGCCAAATTTTGGTATATCAGTGAACCGCCATTGGCCTGTAATCTTCTTTTGATCGACGTTTATTGCCGTGATGCCATACCGGTCTTCAACAACCGCATTGCCATTTTCATCCAGCGAGGCCACATCCAATGCGTGGTTTTCTAAGTCCGGTTTCCCAAAGCGGATTACTTCTCCGGCAGAACGGATGATCCTATTGTAGGGGAGAATCCTGAGCGAGGAATTCCTTTTGATAAGGTAATCCGAGAGTTCATTGATCTTGTCGGTATTGATGAAATCAATCTGGAGTTTGATCATTTCTTCCCATGCCTCCGGGAAATCAGGGCTGGCCCAAAGCCGGATGGGCTTTTGAAGGTCATGGGCTTTTTTAACGGCCGCTGTAATGTTTTCTCTGTCTTTATCTGTGATAGGCCAGGGATTTTTCCAGCTGACAAATTTGGTGTAACTGTCACTGAGCAAGGCAATTTTTTTCAGTTGCTGGTCTGTGTACTCCTTGTCAAGTCGCCCATCAAACCAAATGAAGGAAGGGTAGTCGGCATAGTTGTTTTCCTCAGGCCTGTTGCCTGAGATAACAATTTTGATCAAAGGATTTTTGGTGATGAAGGGGTATTTCCGAAGTACGGCTACCAGGCGTTCAAGGGTTGGAACGGCGGCTGTTTTTATGTCAATGAGCAGTTGAAGCTTTCTTTTTCTGTCATTGTATTGTGATAGTGGTGTCAGGTAAAGACTCTCTAAAGTTCTTGCAGGCCTAAGGTCTTTGTTGTCATGGCCCACCAGCAGGTTTCCTTCAACAAGATGAACATCTGCTTCAATCGACCCAAATTGTTCATTGTAGGCTTCATGAAATGGATTCTTTTGTTCGTAATCATTGTGGGAATGGGCATTGGCTTGGGAGTATCCATTCACTTGGGCAGTTGCAGCGATTGCGGTGAAAGCGCAAAAGAAAAAAATGATCAGTCTCATGGTTGTCAAAATTGATTACCAATACTAACCATCTTTTTCCATGCGGTCAAAAAGGAAGGATTAATTTTGTGTTTCTGCTTTATAGAAGGATTCTACTTCATCCATTTCCTCATTCTCAACCCTTACAGTGAGGTATTTCTTCATTCCTTCCAGTTTGACCACCCAAATGTTGCGATCAGTAACTTTAATGTTGATGGCCCTGATGATTTTGTAATTGTCATAAACACCTGTAACCATCTCCTTTATCTTTTCCGGAAGGTTGTTTTCGTACCCGTAGCTGATATCATATTTCATGACGCCATTTTGCCTGTAAAGGGTATTGTGGTTCATGTCTTTGATGATGAATTTGGCAAGGTATTCCTTGTCGTATTTATACCAACTCAGGTCTTCAGCATCCGGGAAAGCTTTTTTAAAAGACTTGTTTACATTGGGTGCTACCAATGCAATGGAAGTGACAGTTACTTCAGGAAGGGATACTACTTTTTCCTGTGCCGTGGGACTGCCTATAAAGATCAAGAACGCAAGTGCCGGAAGGATAATGTGCTTGGTCATAAAAATGTTTTTCAGCGTGATGAAATCGATTGGATGGTTATCTAATCCGGTGCAAGATAAATTTGCTCTTTTCGCTATTCAATGACCAACATCAAGCAGGTTGATGATTCATGCTAACCATCTCTAAGTGCATTAGGATGTAGATACCAAAGTTGAGCTGAAATTTTTGTTGATTCAGTGTCAGCTCTTCATCATGAGGTAGTTGTTTGTACCAAGGATAATCCTAATTTTTTCTGGCCAAGTACATGGCTATGGCATTGCCAACAAGAGCTTCAGCGCCATTTTTGAGGGAAGCCATGTCTGTTATGTGAAAAGCGGTCAGGAAAACTGCTTTTGAAATAGCAGGTTACCATCAACACCATGGTGGCTGAATACAATGGTTGGTTTGTTGTTGATCCTGTTGGTCTCCACCCTCAGGAAGCCACCCACAATATTAAGGTACTCGTGTTCAGGATATCTTTCATCTTTCTTCCATCCGCCTGCATGCTCATTGCTGGCTGGTCCGCAGGCAAATTCATAGGTCCCGGTTTTTGCATGTTTGGAAACATATTGCCAGTGCCTGTCTCCACAAATGACGAACGTGTTTTTATTTCCTGCAATCAGGTTGCGAATGAGGTCACCTTCAAAACTGAAATTTTTGTTAGAATGGTTGTCTTTTTTTTGAGGACGATCGGGGCCAATGATAGGAGTAGGGCTGATCAGTATTTTAAAGCTTGCATCGGAAGCCGCATATCCCTGTTTGAACCATTCCATTTGTTCTTTGCCCCATATTGTTTTTTCAGGACCATCGGGCATTTCGTTGGGTTTTCTGAATTCCCTTACATCAAACATCCAGATTTCCAGGTCTTTGCCCCAGCGGAAACTGCGGTAGGGTTTTTCACTTGAGGGGACTTGCTGGCGAAACAATTCAACCCCTTGCTGGTAAGTGAAATCGCCCATGAATTTATTGGTTGAAGCAGGATGGCAATCATTCATCCAGGTATCGTGGTCATCCTTCATGAAATAACAGGGCGTGTTCTTATAAAATTGAACATAACCCGGGAGGCTGTTCATTCGCTGCCAATTCCATCTTGCAAGGGCAAGGTTTTTTGCCTTGTGGTCGTGGTACAAAACATCACCCGTATGAACCAAAAATTGTGGTTTGAGTTTCTCCATTGCTTTCATGATCTTGAATCCTCCCTCTTTAGGAGCATCCTGGTCACTGTATTCATGACAAGTGGTGACCATGAAATTGACCGGAATGGCATCATTTTTTTCTGCTGCTGTGCTGAAGCTTCCCTCCACCTGATTGGTGGCTTTATCACTGGTTTTGCCCATTACCCGTATATCATAGGCAGTAAATGGTTTCAGTCCGTCTATTGCAAATTGGCATGTATAATCGGTTTCCTCGTTTACAG
Organism: Chitinophagaceae bacterium; assembly: GCA_947442625.1. Classification (GTDB taxonomy): domain Bacteria; phylum Bacteroidota; class Bacteroidia; order Chitinophagales; family Chitinophagaceae; genus Pollutibacter. The sequence goes on along the minus strand of CANEWJ010000056.1, from coordinate 8,487 downwards.
CCTTCCAGGATGTTTTATTCCAATGGCCAGTACCTTTTATCCTATAATGGATGCTGATGAAACCTTTTTTGCCCGGAACGGCACCATCCAATTGTTCTACCGTGGTGCCCGCAGGCATGTTTACCTGCACCTTTCTGTCGGGCCTGTCTTCTTTGTATGTTGATTTGAAATACGCAATGTCGTGCCACTCATTTTTGGTTTCATCCAGGAAGAGAAAATTGGGTTGTTTTCCCATGTCAGCTACCCTGATCGCATCACGGGTCAACCTGGCCCATACAACTGCTGAAGTAGCGGTGATTTCTCCTATTTTTATACCTGTCGTGAAAAAAGGAAGATCCAAGGCAGACAAATGGTCAAATGCTGGAATGGCTGCAATAATTCCCATTGAACTGTGGGCGATGAATTTTCTTCTTTTCATGATTGGATAATTATCCTACAATGTACTCAAAACTCAACAGAATAAGCAACAGCGCTTTTGTTGATATTTTTCTACTTTCGTTTGACAAAAATCAATATGATGCAAAAGCTTTTCATGGTCCTGATCGGATGCAAACCCCAAGGTCGTCACACGGAGCAACATGATATTTTTTTTGGTATTGCAGTTCAATTGAGGGATCTCATTCCCGAGATGTTGTCATTCTGGCCGGAGGCTGAAGGAGACATGCATGTCGATGGATGGCGTGAAGTAACGCAGGTTGATGGACAGGATATCAAGGTTATGGATCGATCAGAAGCCTTGCCTTCGGGTCAAAAAAATCTTTTTTTCATCAACCTCGGAGGATACAAAAAAGATGAGTTTGAGGAATTTCATTATAAAATGGTGGTTGCTGCAGCTGAGAAATCAACAGCCATCAAGGTTGCCAAGCAGACGGCTTTTTTCAAGCATACCCATTTTGATGGTGCCAATTCCCATATTGATGACCAATATGGAATTGATGTGGATGATGTATACCGCATTGAAGAGGTGCTTTCTCCTTTAACATTGGCCCAATACCAGATAATCCTTACGGATGCTGTTGTTGAAAAACAGGATGAACTCCACCTGGGTTATTTCAAATTATCATCCTTGTAGGCCTGCCCTTATTGATTCAATTGGTCATAAGGCAATGGCGGTCTTTTATTCCAGGATTTTCACCACCCTGGTGATCTTGCCATCAGCATTCACACCCTCCAGTACAATCTGTAACCGCTTGCTGATGTCATTGTTAAAGAACTGCACCTTGAACCTGGGGCTTTTCTTGTTGGTGATAACATAAGGATTCCAATACAGGGTTGTTCGAATGTCTGTATCATTGTTTTCTGCAGGGTTCTCATATTGGGGGTTGAAGAATTCCTTAAAACGGGTATAACCCACCAGCAAGCTGCTTTGCATGCTCTTGCTCGATTTGGAATTATCGCCTTTGAAGTCACCCCCTTTTTTGGTGTAAATGGCAATTGCTCCACCACTGCCGCCACCCATCGATCCAAAAAAAGGTGGTCTGAATACCTTCACCATTGCGATGTCTTGAACATTGATGGATTGGATAAAGTCTGCCCCCACTTGCATCTGGTCAAGATAAAGATCTGGTGTTGCACCTCTCCAACTCATGGTTGTTGAAGCCCCAGACCTATTGATCATGAGCCCGGCTACCCGGCCTTGTAAATAGGAGATGATGTCAATGCCACCCAGTGCTGCAGGGTCATTGAGAAAATCAAATACCTGCGCGTCGCCCCCGGCAAATAGGCCGCTTGCATATCTTTCGTCTAATGCTTGCGCATTTGATTTCACCTTGGCTTTGATGATCACTTCCTGTAAGGTTTTATAGGAGGATCTTTTTTTCCAGTCTTCCTGCAGTTGAAGAAAAGCATTCATTTTGGCCAGGGAAACACTGTCGTTCCAAAGGTTAAGCATGTTCTCATCCTTGAGCTCGAGTTGTTTTCCAGAAGCCTTTAGCAGCCCGTTGTCAAATTGAACCTGGGTGATTTCATTCAGTTTTTGGTTTTGATTGAAATTATAAAAAATCCTGGCGGTGTCAAAGATGAACATGTTTTCACTTTGGAAAAGTCCTTCTTTTGTAACGGGTTGAAAAATGAAATTCTTGCTGCTGTCCTTGTTCTGGATAATGAGGTTGAGCATCAGGTCGTTTGCACTGACGGTTTTTAATCCATACACTTTTCCCGAAATCCTGGTGATGTCTGTTTCCACTGGATATTTGATTTCGGGTGCGATGGAGGCCTTTAGTTTTTCCCAATTGAATTTTCTCCATCCATTGGTCAGCATCACCAGGTCGAGGTTGGCAGTGACAGAATCAGCGTCGCTGGAAAGATAATAACCAGGGTTATGGATCTTGCCTTTCAGCTCACTGCTCAACAACAAGTCAGAATAGATGGTATGGTTGGCCTGGCTACTTTCCAAAGAGGCATCCGTTACCGCAACAGACATGTTGGTTACGGTAGTGTCGGCAACAAAAATATCAAAAACGTTTTTACCTTTTTTGGTAAGGGTTACCAATTGGGGGATGAGTTTTGCACCAAATTCGTGTTCCCGGTTATTGACAAAGACAATCCTTTCGGCCATGGGCAGCCAATCTGAACTGAACAAAGAGAACTGTAAAATTCCTGTATTCAATCCTTCAATCGGGATGTTGGCAGCCAGCAATGGCTTGTCTGCTATATTGAGGCTGACCTTGAAAAGAACAACCTGGTTCATGTGAACAAGCAGGTTCAGGCGCTTAAAATTCTCGGGTATATTTGATGTTCTTTCAACTTTGACATTTGCAAATTCATTATTGGTAGTCACTGACAAGGTGATGCCTTCTTTTGGGTTGACCGGAATGGCAATGATACCGGTATTGCCAGCGGGGTCTATCCACTTCAGTGAATAAGCTTCACCAGCCTTGGGCATCAACCTGAAACTGCCCATGCCATCATGCCTGACTTTGATGGTGTCAAGGGTTTTGCCCAATTGGTTTACCAATAGACCCTTGATTTTGACAGGTTTGCCAAATTTATCAGTTGCCTTGAACGCCACCAGGCTGTTCAGCCCTGTTATCAGTTCTCCGCCCTCAGGGAAAATATTTACAAGGGTATTGTTTTCTGTCTTTGAAGGCTTGACAATGGTTTCATTGTTGTTGATGACGATGTCTCTCTCAAAACCAAAAGCAGGATCATCGTTCAGGCTCCAGCGCGTGTATACCTTCATTCGAATAACACTGCCTGTGTAATCTGCGGGCAAGTCAAAACTTCCTTTGGCTGTAGATTGAAAAAGAGGGGCAACATGTTGGCGAATCAGTTTTCCTGCCTGATCAAACCATTCCATGTAAACGTTCTTGCTGAGTTTCGTAAGTCCTTGATCATCAAGGATATAAATCTTGTACCAAATGGTTTCTTCTTTGTTATAAATGGTTTTATCAAAGTGCACATGGATTTTTTCCTTTGGGGACTGATCTGCATAAACATTGATCATTGAATCAATCGCTTGCCCATGGGATGCTTTTATCACTAAAGAGGACAGGGCAACTAGAAAAAAGGTAATGAGCCTATGCTTCATGGTCTGGTGATTGTAGGCACTAAATTACGGAATGCCCGAAACTCTTTTGCATGGTCCCCCAATTAATGTCTTTATTCTTTCATCCGTTGGCTGATGGCCATCACATTGTATCCACACCCTTGTCATTTGAATATGCGCCCCAGCTAGATAGCTTTGGGGAGTACAAAGCATTTATTCACAAAACCTTTAAACTATTCATTATGTCAAACGGAAAAATTGTATTGGGCGTTTTAGCAGGTATAGCAGCAGGAACCCTCCTTGGCGTGTTGATTGCGCCTGATAAAGGTGCTGAAACACGCAGGAAAATCAGGCAAAAAGGAGATGACCTGGTTGAGGGTGTGAGAGATGGTATGACTTCAATGGTTGATGATGTTGCCAGCAAGTTTGACAAACTCAGGGGTAAGGCCAGAAAAACAATGAATGAGGCGCTTGCGGGTACCGATAACTACGAGCATGCTGATCTATAGGTTTACTATTGTTTTGGGGTTTATTTGTTTTTGGGATGCTGTTGTTTTTTGGGGTGAAAACAGCCACCAGCAGTTCAATCTCATGAGCATGTTGTAAAACAAGATCGGTAACATCAACCCAGCAACAATGATCATGGTAAATACCAGTGGTGCGGGTAGATTGTCAAACAGTCTTAACAACAGGGTCCTTGTTGCAGCCATCAAGATGATTTGCATGCAATAAATATGGATGGAATGGTAGCCTATGATTCTCAGGTATCCAAATAGATTATATTTCCCCAGGAGAAAAGAGATATTGATGGATAGTGCGCACCCTACCAATGCAATCACTACAAAGAAGAGTGGCATTTTGTGTTCTATATAATAATTGCTACCCTGCTGGATATTGATCGCTGCGAAGTTGTACTGCACAAGGCAAAAAATAGGCAAGAGGATGAGCAAGAGAACAAACGATGCAAAATATCGGTTGTTCTCTTTTTTTCTGATGGTGTTTGAGATAAGGTCGCCCAGGGCAAAGAATACGTAGTATTGGAGGATGTCCATCGCAAAGCCAAGGTAGATTCCTTTTTGCCTGATCATTGCCACAGCCACATACATCAATATCCCTACTGGCATTTGCATTTTTGAAGTAAACTGGAATTTTATTTTAAGGATTGCATAGAGCATCCCTACAAAAAAAAGGGTGTGCAAATACCAGAACTGCCCTGTTCTCCTGGGGTCAAAAATCAACCAGATATAATCAAATGATTGGTGGCTAAAATTCGTGTATCCAGAAAAAGCGACTTGTAAACTGATCTGGAGCGTGCCCCAGATGAACATTGGGTAAAGTATATTCTGGAATCTTGAGAAATTGTACGCCTTAAGACCTTTTTTCTCCAGGCTTGAAGACAGGAAGATGCCCGATGTTATAAAAAACAGCGGCATCCGGAACCCGAATAAGAATACATTAAAATATCCGATCATGGGGAATCGGTCGAAATTCAAGCCGGCATTCATGAGCATTTCGTAAGCATGGCGATAGGTCACCAGTATGATGCTGATTCCCCTGTCGTAGTCTATCCAAGATTGTCTTTTGTTGTCAAGCAGTGCTGTGTATGCTGCAGATAATTTCATCGCCCCAAACATATTCAACCACGCCTGGGTTACTACTCATTTTAATCACTAACGCATATGATATCCGTCATTGTTGAATCATAAGGGTTACTCCTCGAGCAATTACCAAAACTTAATTTTATGTGTTAATTTTATAAGTATGGGAAAAGCATTCAAGTATTTATTTTTGTTCGTTACTTGTTTGGTTCATGTTTTTGAATGTGATGCGCAAACCAAAAAGGTTCAAATAGCCTGCATAGGCAACAGCATCACTTTCGGGGCCAGGGTCCAGGATCCATCAGCTGAATCTTACCCTGCAGTGCTATATGCACAATTGAATGCCAAAGGGAATGATGGATATGCGGTGAAGAATTTTGGCATTGGTGGTGCTACAGTAATCCGGTTTGGGACACCCAATATTTGGAAGACGGTGGATTCATTGAAATTGTACCGGCCTGATGTTGTTGTCATTGAAGTTGGTACAAATGAAACAGTAGGTTCACCACGTTTCAATTGGGAACATATTGGTGACTTTGAAAAAGATTATTCTGCATACATTAAAGCGATAAAAGAAATCAGTCCGAACTGTATTTTCATTCTCTGTAGCCCACTGGACATGGTAATTGCCACAGAAGGTTTGTCTCCTGAAAGAATAAATGACTTGACCCTGAGGAGGCCCAAGATCTGGGAGCTGCGCAAAAGGACCAGGAAGATTGCGAAGGCTGAAGACGCCTATTTTCTGGACCTGACCAAGCCATTTGAAGGCCGATCCGATTTAATGACCGCTAGCGATGGCGTGCATCCCAATAAAGATGGATACAATTGTTTGGCGAAGTTGGTTTTTGATTTTATGCTGAAGAAAAGGATCGTGCAATAATGGTTGTTTCATGGACGGTTTTTTTGCTCCTAGCGTTTGCTGCTTACTTTCCTCTTTTTTTCCGCTTGTTTTGTTTAGGATCATCGAGAATTGACTGCCTGGCTGGTTTTTCAGCGGTACGGTGAAATCGAAAGGATATTGATTATCAATGCGTCTGGGTACAATTGTTTGATGAATTTACTCGTTTTAAAAATGTAGCTCAAAAAATTTACAATTTCTTATAGTTGTTAATGATTAAGTAAGATTTAGTTAATAAATCAAACAAAGAACCATAACAAACTAAGATTTACTTGCAGTTCAAATTAAACCATTTATGAAGAAACTTATTTTGTTGATCACAACTGCAGCAATTTTTTCAAGCTGTGCCAAAAAAGACAAAACCGCAGGTGTAGATAAGCCTGATTTAAAAAACAGGTCTAATGCCCCAGCTTTTGTTGAGATGTTTCCTGAGTTTAGCGCTGTTAAAGCCTATACATTGTTAAGTTCCGGAGATTCTATCCCAGGTTCACCCAATTTTGTTTATGGCGGTGCTCCTGATGGACAAGGGTTCCTAAAGAATCCTGATGGTACTGGTTATGTGATGGTAACCAATCACGAAAATACTTATGCGGTATCACGTGTATATCTCGACAAGAAATTAAATCCTGTTAAAGGAGAATACATCGTAAATACTGACGGTGGTATGTTCAGACTATGCTCAGCAACTCTAGCAACCCCTGAAGAGCATGGTTTCCCTAGGAATATCTTTCTGACTACAGGAGAAAGCAATGTAAACGCTATGACACACGCTATCGATCCATTGGCTGCTGCAGATGCTGGTAACAAAACCAGAGTAAAGCCTGCACTGGGTAAGTTCAGTGGTGAAAATGCAGTTCCCTTGCCTAAAACCGCCTACCCAGGTAAAACAGTGATTATTTTAGGAGAAGATGGATCAAATGGTCAGGTTTATTTATATGTATCAGATGTACCAGGTGATTTAGATAACGGTAAATTTTATGCATTGACAAGGAAAGACAAAAATCAAATAGAGACTGCCATCACCAAAGGCAATTCTTATGATGTTGAATTTGTTGAAGTACCCAATGCTAAAAATCTGACTGGTGCTGAAATCGAAAACCTAAACACATCACTTAGATCAATTCAATTTGCTCGTGTTGAAGATTTAGACTACCGTAAAGGTGGTGGAGCAAATGGTCGTGAGCTATATTTTGTTGCTACAGGTGTGAGTGGCTCTCCTGATAAAACATATTGGGGTAGAATGTACCGTTTAAAACTTGATGCAAATTCTCCTTTGACTGGAAAACTTGATATTGTTGCAGATGGTGCTGACAAACCAGGTTCTGACCTAATTAACCCCGATAACGTTTGTGCTACTGAAAACTATGTGTATATCCAGGAAGATGGTGATTCTTTCTTCCCTGGTGCTACCCACAATTCATGGATATGGCAATATAACATTGCAACAGGTGTTAAAAAGCCATTCATGGAAATGAAGAACAAAAACCTTGGTGGAACAAAATATAATCCAACCAGTGACATGAGATTTGGATTATGGGAGCATGGTGCAATGGTTGACATTTCAGATATTATTGGTGTAAGTGGTGCTTTCACAATCAATATCCATGCTCATTCATGGGTAGAGGGAGATAAATTTCTAAATCCGAGTAAAGCCAATACAGTTCAAGCCTACAAATCGGGTGGTCAAACACTTATCATTACCAACGTTCCTAAGTAATTTTAATTTTAAATTCAGGCGACTTTCTGCTACAAGGCGGGAAGTCGCCTCTTTTTATTTGATGATGAAGAATCTATTTGTTTTAACAATTGCAATGATTTGTTTCATTGCCTGTGGTAGCAAAAAACAACAGGCAGGCCATATTGCTGTCCAGGAATATTTTGCTGTTAAGATTGATACACTAATTTCTAGTTTAGAAAGTTTAAAATTGGCTGCAGAAAAAAAATCCAATGCAGGCAATCTCAAGTTAATGTTCGGTGATAGCCGATCTACCTACAAAGAAATTGAGTCGATTATAGAATATTACTTTCAGGGGTTAACAAAAAGGATAAACGGTCCAGTGTTACCCGATGTTAAAACAGATGATAATCAAGTATTTCCTCCACATGGCTTTCAAGTACTGGAACAAACTATTTGGAGTCTAGCTATCAATGATACAATTAACAAGTCCTTCATCGACGAGATAAATATTTTAACTACTGATCTAAAATTTATCAGAACTCAAATCAAAGATCAGACCATCCTTGCAAGGCATGTAAGGGAAATGGTGCACCATCAACTGATTAGAATAGCAACCAACGGTCTAACCGGATTAGATGCTCCAGTCAGTTTCGAATCGATGCCTGAAGCTGCTGCTGCTTTAAAGGGTATAAGAGATTTGATTGAGGTGTACATCGAAGGAGAAAAATTAGCCTATCAAAATAAGCAGCAAATCAGCCAGCAATTTGCAGCATCTATCAATTTTCTTGAGCAGAATAAAGACTTTGATTCATTCAATCGAATGTTA
>CANEWJ010000055.1 GCA_947442625.1 Chitinophagaceae bacterium | reverse complement strand
ACTTGGTTACAGGTTTCAGGTGTTCCTGCTGAAAAGAAATAAAGGATGGAGAGCTGGGATCCAGGCTGAAATTTTCAAGTGTAACCAGTTCAGCATCAATATCTTTAGATAGAAAAACGCTCTTGTAGAAACTTCCAACCCTGCGCGAGTTGCTTCCAACCCGGTTTGTACCGACAATTATTCTGTAAATATCATCCTTCATAGAAGACTAACATTATTTTATGCATAATGTTCCCTAAAATGGTGCCGAAATTGTAAATTTGTCATCCTGTCATTCTCAATAAATCTTTTCATTCATGGCCCGGATCATTGGCGTAGCAAATCAAAAAGGCGGTGTTGGCAAAACTACCACGGCAATCAATCTGGCAGCAAGCTTAGCTGTACTGGAGTACAAAACATTGTTGGTGGATGCAGATCCGCAGGCCAACAGTACTTCAGGCGTTGGTTTCGACTTACAAAATATCCAGCAAAGCATCTATGACTGCATGGTTGGAGATGCGAAAGCCATTGATTCCATTCTCAAAACCGAGATACCCAACCTTGATCTTATTCCTTCTCATATTGACCTTGTTGGCGCAGAGCTCGAGATGATCAATTATCCCAACAGGGAAAATGTGATCAAGCAATTGCTGCATGAAGTCCGCGGTGATTATGATTTTATCGTGATTGACTGCTCCCCTTCTCTTGGACTGATCACTGTCAATGCCCTTGTTGCATCAGACTCCGTTGCCATACCAGTGCAGGCAGAGTTTTTTGCACTCGAAGGATTGGGAAAATTGCTCAACACCATCAAAATTGTTCAAAGCAGGCTCAATACATCACTGGCCATTGAAGGTATACTCATGACGATGTATGACAGCAGGCTGAGGTTGTGCAATCAAATTGTCAATGAAGTGAGAAGACATTTCGAATATATGGTCTTTAATACCATCATCCACCGTAACTCCAGGTTGAGCGAAGCACCAAGCGTTGGCAAACCCGCCATCCTTTATGATGCGGAAAGCAAGGGTGCCATCAATTACCTGGACCTGGCAAAAGAAATTTTGCAAAAAAACAACATGACAAAAATCAAGGAAGCTGAAAGAACCATAAATCCAGACAATGAGCAATAATCCCAGCAACAAGAAAGATGCATTGAACAGGGGGATAAGGTCCCTGCTGGGCAGCATTGACTCGGAGATGAAAAATCCATCCGGTACACTAAAGTCAGAAGTTATCGAACAGGCAACTGCCGTTTCAAGGATACCACTCGAAGACATCAGCCCCAATGCCAAACAACCCCGTCAGGACTTCGATGCCAAGGCGCTTGAAGAACTGGCTCAATCCATTCGCCTGCACGACATCATTCAACCCCTTACGGTAACAAAGTTGCCCTCAGGGAAATACAAACTGATCGCCGGTGAAAGAAGGTGGAGGGCAGCAAAGCTGGCAGGCCTTAAGGATGTTCCTGTTTACCTGCGTGTGGTGGACGACAAGCAAATCCTGGAACTCGGCTTGCTGGAAAACCTTCAAAGAGAGAACCTCAATGCCATAGAAATTGGCCTCAGCTACCAACGCCTGATTGATGAGTGCTCAATGACCCAGGAGGAAGTTGCCACAAGAATGGGAATGGACAGAAGTACAGTTTCCAATTACATCAGGATGCTGAAACTCCCTCCAGACATTGTGGTGGCTGTCAGGAATGGCTCTTTGTCTATGGGCCATGCCAGGGCATTGATCAATGCTGGCGAGGTAGACAAACAGCTTTATGTCTACAACACCATTCTTTCAAAGAAACTCTCTGTTAGGCAAACAGAAGACCTGGTTAAGCAGTTGTACAAGCCTTCTAAGGGCAAAGTTGATGCAAAACAAAAACCACAGGGACAGTTCAATAAAATCCAGGACCAGCTTACCTCTTTCTTTGGGACCAAAGTGAAACTGGAACACCAAAAAACCGGAAGGGGCAAAATCAGCCTGGAATATTATTCACTGGAAGAACTGAATGGCCTGCTCGAAAAAATGAATGTCAACATCCATTGATGTGTGCAAAGACACTTCGACAATGCTTTTTTTTGATCCTGCTGTTTACCAGTACCAGCAGTCTTTTTGCCCAAAAAGAATCGAAGCCTTCGGATAAAAAAACGCAGATAACATTCACCAAAGACTCCTCCCAACAATCATCCATCAAGGATACAAGCCGAAAGGTCAGGTCCATTGCCGGTAAAGCCTCATTGCGGTCAGCCATCTTGCCTGGCCTTGGGCAGGTTTACAACAAGAAATACTGGAAAGTTCCTATCGTGTACGGCATCCTGGCCATACCCGTCAGCACCTTCAGCTACAACAGCACCTGGTATAAAAAAACAAGGTTCGCCTATTCCGCAAGGTCTGATGCAGATACCACCAACGATAAGCTCATTGCGCCTGAGTTGCAGCCTCTGGCCACAGCGTCGCTGAAACTCTACAGAAATGAATTCAGGAAAGGAATGGATTTTTCCATCCTTGGCCTGCTCGTGTTGTGGGGACTCAATGTAGCAGATGCAGCTGTAGACGGGCACCTGAAAACATTTGACATATCTGATGATTTGAGCATGAGATTGAAGCCGAATCTTTCAACAGGAAGAAATGGTCAGATGGGACTTACTGCCTCATTTCATTTGGGTAAAGCCAAACCGGTAAAATCCACCTCGTTTTAGCGGTAAAAAATTTAACTTCATAAAAATCGCAGGTATGAATATTGCATTGGTGGGATATGGAAAAATGGGAAAAATTATTGAAGAGGTAGCCCTGTCAAGGGGGCATCAGGTTGGCATAAAAATAGACATCAATAACCTCGATGAGTTCAATGCCGATAATTTTGCAACAATTGATGCCGCCATTGAATTCACCGGCCCACACACTGCACTGCAGAATGTATTGAAATGCCTCGACGTGAAAACACCAGTTGTTTGTGGATCAACGGGATGGCTTGAGCAGCTTTCAGCAGTGGAGGAAAAATGTGCCCAAACTGATGGCAGTTTTCTTTATGCCAGCAATTTCAGTGTTGGGGTAAACATTTTCTTTGAAGTCAACAAAAAGCTCGCACAACTCATGGAGGGTCAGCGCCAATACGACGTGAGCATAACAGAAATTCACCATACACAAAAAAAAGACGCCCCCAGTGGAACGGCCATCACCTTGGCTGAGCAGGTATTGGCCTTCAACAGTTCAAAAACCCATTGGGTCAATGAAAGTCCTGCTTCGGCAACTGAACTTTTTATCAAAAGTGAGCGGATTGACCCCTATCCTGGATGGCATGAAGTGAAATACAGTTCAGGTATTGATGAGATCCAGATCATCCACAATGCACACAGCAGGAATGGATTTGCCCTTGGTGCGGTTTTGGCAGCAGAATTCATCCATCGAAAAAAAGGTATTTTCACCATGAAAGATGTCTTGGGATTTGGAAACTAAGCAATATGCTCAATAAAAAAACACAATATGCATTTCAAGCACTCATGTACCTTGCCGAGCACAAGGATGATGGACCTATGCTGATTGCTAATATTGCCAAAAAGAAAAAGATACCCCTGAAATTTTTGGAAAACATCTTGCTGGAACTCCGAAAATCAGGCATCCTGGAAAGTAAAAAAGGGAAAGGAGGCGGCTATTTTCTCAAGACCTCACCTGATAAAATTCCCCTGGCAGACATCATCAGAAAAATTGATGGTCCGATTGCCATGTTGCCCTGCGCAAGCCTTTATTTCTATGAGCGTTGCAAGAACTGTGATGAAAAAAACTGTGGCCTGCACGACACAATGGTATTGGTGCGTGACGCAACATTGAAAATACTGGAGAACAAGACTGTAGCGGATTTGATTCAAAAATAAACCAATGGCAGAAGACCTTCACATCGGCAGTGGCAGCAAGGAGGAACAATACCTTTCATTGCTTCCGCAAATCAAGGGCCTGATCAGCGGCGAACCAGACCTGGTAGCCAATCTTGCCAATATCGCAGCAGCATTAAAAGAACAATTTCATTTTTTTTGGGTAGGCTTCTACCTTGTCAAGGAAGATGAATTGGTGCTTGGCCCTTTTCAAGGACCCGTTGCATGCACCAGGATAAGGAAAGGAAGGGGTGTTTGTGGAACATCATGGAGTCAGGCCAATACAGTCGTCGTTCCGGATGTAGAAAAGTTTCCCGGACATATTGCTTGCAGCAGCATTTCAAAAAGTGAAATCGTGGTGCCCCTTTTCAAAAACAATGAGGTTTGGGGCGTTCTTGATGTGGACAGCGATCAGTACAACTCCTTTGACGAAACGGATGCCCAATTCCTGAAGGAAATTGTGGCACTCATTCCCTAGCCTTCCGAGCCTGCACTGGCGTTCAGGTTCATCAGCATGTCAGCGGTCATCTTGGCCAAATCAAACTCTGGCTTCCATCCCCAGTCTTCACTGGCCTTGGAATCATCAATGCTCTTGGGCCAGCTGTCGGCAATTTGCTGGCGGTAATCTGGTTTAACGTCCAACTGAAATCCTGGTATATGTTTCCTGATTTCATCGCCAATTTCTATAGGTGAAAAGCTCATTCCTGAAAGGTTGTAGGAAGTCCTCACTTTTATTTTTTCGGCAGGAGCCTCCATCAGTTCAATGGTTGCCCTGATGGCATCAGGCATGTACATCATGGGCAAATGGGTATCTTCCCTCAGGAAGCTGGTATACTTTTGTTTTTCTTTTGCTGCATGAAATATCTCAACAGCGTAATCGGTGGTTCCCCCACCTGGTGATGATTTGTAACTGATCAGACCAGGATAACGCAAGCTCCTCACATCCACCCCATACCGTTGATAATAATAATTGCACCAGAACTCTCCTGCATATTTGCTGATGCCATAGACCGTTGTAGGCTCGATAATGGTATATTGAGGACATTCATTCTTGGGAGATGTCGGTCCAAATACAGCGATGCTGCTGGGCCAATACACCTTGGTCAGCTTTTCCTCTTTTGCGATATCCAGTACATTCAGCAAAGACTGCATGTTGAGATTCCAGGCCAATGGTGGATTTTTCTCACCTGTTGCAGAAAGAATGGCAGCCAATAAATAAACCTGTGTAATGTTCTGCCGGATGATCTGCACATGAAGCATTTCCTTGTTCATCACATCAAGGCTCACATAAGGCCCCGAGCCTTTCAGCAATTCATTTTCTTCCCTGAGGTCTGAAGCGACAACATTGGCTCCACCATATATTTTCCTCAAAGCAAGGGTGAGCTCCACCCCAATTTGACCACTGGCGCCAATGACAAGTATTTTCTCTTTTTTCATATATGTCCTGTTCGTTGAATATGCAAACATAAGACAAGTGACTGTATCTTCGCAACATGGAATCGTTTCTTAAAAACCTGTTTACCGCACAACAATACGATGAAAACAATTTTTTTCTGATTGCTGGGCCTTGCGTAATCGAAAGCAAGGATGTATTGGATACTGTTGCCTCCAGGGTATCAGCCATTTGCAAGAACCTCGGTATTCCTTATGTCTTCAAGGCCTCTTACAGAAAGGCCAACAGAACCAGTGCAACCTCCTTCACAGGCTTGGGAGACGACCTTGGCCTGAACCTTCTCAGGGATACAGGCAATGCATTTTCATTGCCTACTACCACAGATATACATGCGGCAGATGAAGCCGCAATGGCAGCGCCCTATGCTGACATCCTGCAGATTCCCGCATTCCTTTGCAGGCAGACCGATCTTCTTGTTGCTGCTGGAGAAACAGGTAACATTATCAATATTAAAAAAGGCCAATTTGTAAGTGGTGAAGCCATGAAATTTGCGGTAGACAAGGTCAGAAAAAGCGGCAACAACAACATCATCCTGACAGAAAGGGGTACCAGTTTTGGCTACCAAGACCTCATTGTTGATTACAGGAATATCCCGATCATGCAATCGCATGGAGTGCCCGTTGTCACGGATTGTACCCATGCCCTTCAACAACCCAACCAAACAGCTGGGGTAACTGGAGGTAATCCACACATGATTGGAACCATCGCAAAGGCAGCTGTCGCAACAGGTGTGGATGGCTTGTTCATTGAAACGCATCCTGATCCAACAAAAGCATTGAGCGATGGGGCCAATATGCTACACTTGGACAAACTCGAAGATTTGCTGAAGCAACTGATCCGGATAAGAAAGGCAATTGTTTAACTGTAGCGCAGGGGGTTTCTTTTGGACTGAAAAATATACCGCTTCAGGTTCATCCAAAAAGCAAGGATAAAATAAAAAACCACCGGCGAACCCAAGGTGAGGCAGGAGATGTACATGAAGTATTTCCGGATGGTAAAAGTGGGTATGCCCATCTTCTCACCGATCATGGCACAGACTCCAAAAATCTGCCATTCTATGAAATTTCTGAGTTTTTCCATATTCCAAATATAATTAATCCCCATTAGACCATCAAGTTTGGTAAGCGCCCCTTAATTAATTAATTTTGCAACGCCTTGACTCCCATGCCGGATTTGGGGTGATCATCATAAAACAAGAAAAATTCAATTACATGGTATTCGATCTTGACCTCATTAAGAAGACCTACAGTGAAATGCCCGCCAAAGTGGATGCTGCCAGAACTGCATTGGGTCGTCCACTTACGCTTGCCGAGAAAATACTTTATGCCCACCTTTGGAAGGGTGTTGGAATCACAGATTTTGAGAGGGGCAAAGCCTACGTTGATTTTGCACCAGACAGGGTTGCCATGCAGGACGCCACCGCACAGATGGCACTCCTTCAGTTTGACACCACCGGCCGCAAAAAAGTTGCCGTGCCTTCCACCGTTCATTGTGATCACCTGATTGTGGCAAAAGAAGAAAGCAAAAGCGATCTCAAGAAAGCTGTAACAGAAAATGAGGAAGTATATGAATTCCTGTCCTCCATCTCCAATAAATATGGCATTGGCTTCTGGAAGCCCGGTGCAGGTATCATTCACCAGGTTGTACTGGAAAACTATGCGTTCCCCGGCGGAATGATGATTGGTACTGACTCCCATACCGTGAATGCTGGTGGATTGGGCATGGTGGCCATTGGTGTTGGCGGCGCGGATGCATGTGATGTAATGGCTGGCCTCAGCTGGGAACTCCTGATGCCCAAATTGATTGGCGTAAAATTGACGGGGAAATTGAATGGTTGGACATCACCCAAGGATGTAATCCTCAAGGTGGCGGGAATTCTTACTGTAAAAGGGGGAACCAACGCCATTGTTGAATATTTTGGCGAAGGTGCAACCAACATGAGTTGTACCGGAAAAGGCACCATCTGTAACATGGGTGCTGAAATCGGAGCCACTACCTCAACCTTCGGATATGATGAAAGCATGGCGCGTTACCTGCATTCTACAGGAAGGGAAGACGTTGCAGCAGCAGCGGATGAAGTAAAATCCTACTTGACCGGTGATGATGAAGTCTATGCCAACCCTGAAAAATATTTTGACAAGGTCATTGAGATCAACCTCAGTGAATTGGAGCCACACCTCAATGGGCCCTTCACGCCAGACCTTGCAACCCCAATTTCACAAATGAAAGAAGCTGCTGCAAAGAACAACTGGCCTACCAAGGTTGAAGTTGGTTTGATTGGCAGCTGTACCAATTCATCTTATGAAGACATTAGCCGCGCTGTCAGCCTTGCAAAGCAGGTGGCAGAAAAGGGATTAAAAACCAAGGCTGAATTCACGATCACACCAGGCAGTGAACTGGTGCGGTATACCATCGAAAGAGATGGATTCCTGGATACCTTTGCTGAAATCGGTGCAACCGTATTTGCCAATGCCTGTGGACCCTGTATTGGCATGTGGGACAGGATGGGTGCTGAAAAACAAGAAAGAAATACCATCGTGCATTCTTTCAACAGGAACTTTGCCAAACGTGCAGATGGCAACCCCAATACACTGGCATTTGTGGCCAGCCCTGAAATCGTAACAGCACTGGCCATTGCCGGAGACCTCACTTTCAACCCACTTACGGATACCCTCATCAACGAAAAAGGAGAGGCCGTAAAGCTTGATCCACCCAGTGGCGATGAATTGCCCACCCGTGGATTTGATGTGGAAGATGCAGGATACCAGGCTCCTGCCGAAGACGGCAGCGGCGTTCAAATCAATGTGAAGCCCGACAGCAAGCGCCTTCAACTCCTCTATCCGTTTGCGGCATGGGAAGGAACTGACCTGAAAGGGTTGAAACTCCTGATCAAAGCAAAAGGCAAGTGTACCACAGACCATATCTCCATGGCTGGCCCATGGTTGAAATTCCGTGGACACCTAGACAACATCAGCAACAACATGCTGATCGGTGCACAGAATTTCTTCAATGAAAAAACAGACAATGTAAAAAACCAGCTCACTGGCGAATACGGAACCGTTCCAAACACACAGCGTGCTTACAAAGCTGCAAATATTGGAACAATCGTTATTGGTGATGAGAACTATGGCGAAGGTTCTTCGAGGGAACATGCAGCCATGGAGCCCCGTCATCTCGGTGTTAAAGTGGTGATGGTAAAATCATTTGCAAGGATCCACGAAACCAACCTAAAGAAGCAAGGCATGCTCGCATTGACCTTTGCCAACAAGGAAGATTACAACAAGATCCAGGAGGATGACAATATTGATGTTGTTGGACTGACTTCATTCACACCAGGTCAATCATTGCATGTGGTCCTTAACCATGCCGATGGAACTGCTGAAACAATTGAGGCCAACCACAGCTACAATGCCCAACAGATTGACTGGTTCAAGGCTGGTGGTGCTTTGAATGTGATCAGGGCGAACAGCAAATAAATTGAAGCTAACCAGTACTGCTCAAGGGAAGGGGAATTACCCCTTCCCTTTCTTTTTTGTTTTCTCGTATTCCTGCACTGCTTTAGGAAGCTGTTTTTTAACAGGTGCAGCAACTGAATCCTTTGAAGGGATTTTCTTTGGAACAAGCGGTTGTTGCAAGTTTTTTTCAGGTTGACCAAAAACAAACCGTTCAGTTTTCACAACGTCTCCAGTACTGGAGCTGTAGTAAGTCCAGGTGCCATTCTTCACTTCCGCCCCTTCATGTTTGATGACTTTTTCTATCATCCTGTCGGGATGATCCAGGTCAGGCACAACAATGGTATCGTATGGATTTTTAGGATCTACCGCCTTGTAACTCTCTTCCCTCAGGATGTCTCCCATTTGCGTGAAATATTGTTGCTTCCCGTCACGGTATCCGCCTTTGTAATTTTCCCTGGCAATCAGGTCTCCCATCAGGCTAAAACGCCTCCAGGCCCCATCTTTTTTATCATTCAAAAAATATCCTTCTTCCTCACACCCCGGCTCGCCACGCAGTGTTTCAAAGCGAAGCACCCAAGGCCCCTGTTTCATTTTTTGCTGATCAAGCCGGTTGATGGTATCGCCCCTTGGCGTAAGCTTATAACTCAACCAAGGCTGTGCCTTTGTGGAAATTGAAAACATACAGAAAAAAAGGACTATCATCTTACTGTACAAGCGTCCGGAAATAACCATAGAATTTCTATATTGCATGGGTATAAATTTATTAAAATAGCTCGATATGCATACCAAAGGTTTTCACAATAAAGTTATCACAAGATTCACTTTTGCTTTGCTGTCCCTGATGGGCTGTATTTCAATGGTTCAGGCTCAAGTAGCGCAAACGCCCGGAGAAGCCCGTCTGGCCAGTCTTGAAACCAAGGCAAAGAAGGCAGCAGCAAGCAGCTTAAAGGATGTTGCCTTCCGAAACATCGGACCAACTGTGATGAGTGGAAGGATTGACGATATTGAAGTAAATCCCAATGACCCAACAGAATTTTATGTTGCTTATGCCACTGGTGGATTATGGCATACCACCAACAATGGCCAAAGCTTCACCCCCATTTTTGACAATGGGCTGGTGATCGGTATTGGAGACATTGCCGTCAACTGGAAAACAAGAACCATCTGGGTAGGAACTGGCGAAGTGAACAGCAGCCGTTCTTCTTACGCAGGCATTGGCATGTATAAAAGCAATGACAATGGCAAGACCTGGCTATATCTTGGTCTTCCTGAAACACAACATATTGGCAAAATAACGCTGCACCCCTCAAACCCTGATATTGCCTGGGTTGCAGCCTTGGGACACCTGTACAGCATCAACAAGGAAAGGGGTGTTTTCAAAACAACTGATGGCGGAAAAACATGGAAACAAACCTTGTTTGTGGATGAAACAACAGGAGCTGTTGAGATGGACATCAATCCCAAAAACCCCAATGAACTCTATGCCTCAACCTGGCACCGCATCAGAAAAGCCTGGGACTTCACTGAGGGTGGAAAAACATCTGGTATATACAAGAGCAATGATGGCGGCAACACCTGGAAATTGCTGACCAATGCAGGCTCAGGCTTCCCGCAAGGCGATGGCATCGGAAGAATCGGCCTGGCCATCTACCCGCTGCAACCATCCATTGTATATGCAGTTGTTGACAACTATAACCTGAAACCGGATACATCAAAGACTCCCAAACCCAATACAGGTGGAGGTCCTGCAGCCAACCAGATTTATGGTTGCGAGGTATACAAGAGCCTGGACGGAGGAAAACACTGGAACAAGACCAATGAAAAGAACATTGAGATCTACAATACTTTCGGCTACTATTTTGGCAAGATCTTTGTATCCCCCACCAACCCTGAAAAGGTTGTCATCTTGGGAACCAGTGCCAATCTTTCTACTGATGGTGGAAAATCCTTCACCTCCATGGACAAGGGCAACACCCATGCAGACTGGCATGCGCTGTGGATCAATCCCAAAAGGGACGATCACATGATTGCAGGAAACGATGGAGGATGCAACATCAGTTATGATGCTGGCAAAAACTGGTTCAAAGCCAATTCTCCTGCAGTAGGACAATTCTATGCCATCAATGTTGACAATGAAAAACCTTACAATGTATACGGAGGATTGCAGGACAATGGTTCCTGGTACGGAAAATCCACCAACAAGGAATCAATTGACTGGACAGACGAAGGGCAATATGGATTCAAGAGAATGGGCGGTGGCGATGGCATGCAGGTACAGATTGACCCGCGCGACCACAATACCGTTTACACGGGTTCTCAGTTTGGCGCCTACATGCGCATCAACAAACAAAACCAAGGGCCTAAATTCTTGAGGCCTGTTCCTCAAAATTCAAAAGATGAAAAACCACGGTTCAATTGGCAAACACCCATCCTCTTGTCCAAACACAATCCTGATATTCTTTACATGGCGGGGAACAGTTTGTTCAGAAGCATGAACAGGGGAGATGATTTTGAACGGATCAGCGGAGACCTGTCGAATGGAAAAAAATCTGGGGACGTGCCCTTTGGAACAATGACCAGCATCAGTGAATCACCCCTAAAGTTTGGATTGATCTATACAGGAACTGATGATGGGGTTGTTTCCCTGACAAAAGACGGAGGCAATACATGGACCAAATTGTCAGGACTGCCCCAGGGTTTGTACATCAGCCGCGTGTTGGCCTCCAGCCATCTTCAAAGCCGCGTGTATGTTACCATGAACGGATACCGGGATGATCACTTTGCTGCATATGTTTATTGCAGTGATGACTTCGGCAAAACCTGGAAGAAACTGGGCAATGATCTACCCTTGGAACCGGTGAACGTCATCCGTGAAGATCCTAAATCATCCACCATTCTTTACCTGGGTACTGATGGCGGTGCATACGCAAGCACTGATGGCGGTACATCCTTTATGCAATTCACCAACAATTTACCGATAGCCATCCCTGTGCATGACATGGTGATCCAGGAAAGGGAGAATGAAATCGTGCTGGGAACACATGGCAGGAGCCTTTATATCGGGAAGCTGGACCTGATCCAGAAAATGGTCATCAAAGAGGCTAAATAAGCCTTTTTAGAGACCTTTGATGTACTGGACAGCAAGAGTATACCCATCAAGACCAAGCCCGCAAATCGTTCCCTTTGCCTTTGCAGACACATGGGATATTTTCCTAAATTCCTCACGGGCATGCACATTGGAAATATGCACTTCGATCACGGGTGAAGTGATGGAGGCAATCGCATCGCCGATGGCAACAGAAGTATGGGTATATCCACCAGGATTGAGGATGATGCCATCTGCAGAAAATCCTGCTTGGTGGATGGCATCAATCAATTCACCTTCAATATTGGACTGAAAATAATCAATCACCAGATCAGGGTTGGACTCCTTCAACTTTTCAAGATAGGATTCGAAGCCTTCACTGCCATAAATGCCAGGCTCCCGCTTGCCCAGCAAGTTCAGGTTTGGTCCATTGATGATGGTGATTTTTTTCATCGCCTAGTTGTTATTGATCAGGTTGATGAAATCATCAAAAAGATAACGGCTGTCGTGCGGACCAGGCGTGGCTTCTGGGTGGTACTGCACTGAAAAAGCAGGACGATCTTTCAGCCTTATCCCTTCAATGGAATCATCATTGAGGTTGATATGGGTAACCTCAATTTGTTCCGCATTTCTGACAGCATCGGCGTCAACAGCAAAACCATGGTTCTGTGTAGTGATTTCACAAAGTCCTGTCATCAAATTCTTTACAGGATGATTCAAGCCCCTGTGTCCGTGGTGCATCTTGAAGGTTTTTATGCCATTGGCAAGGGCCAAAAGTTGGTGCCCCAGACAAATGCCGAATACAGGTTTTTTCGTATCCAGGATCTTTTTAACAGTGTCTACAGCATAACCCATGGAGGATGGATCACCTGGGCCATTTGAAATAAAGAAACCATGCGGTTCAAAAGCAAGCAGTTCTTCAAAACTGGTTTTGGCAGGATGAACCCTGACATAAGCACCCCTATCGGCCATGCACTGAATGATATTCCTTTTTACTCCAAAATCAAGGACGGCTATACGTATGCTGGCATGCGGATCGCCCACATGGTAGACTTCAGGCGTTGACACTACTGAGGCCAATTCCAATCCATCCATGGAAGGCACTTTTTTCAATGCTTCCATCAAAGCCTCAACATCAGTACTCTCAGAAGAGATGATGCAGTTCATGGCGCCTTTTTCACGGATATGGGTCACAAGGGCCCTGGTATCAATGTCTTCAATGGCAACCACTTCCTGTTTGAGAAGGTAATGCTGCAATGAATCATCGGCCATCAGCCTGCTGTATTTCTCCTCAAGGTTTCTCCCGATGAGTGCCTTGATTTTTACTGTTTCACTTTCTACATCCCCTGCTTTAACGCCATAATTACCGGTATGCACGTTGTTCATGATCAGCACTTGCCCATAATAACTGGGGTCTGTAAATACTTCCTGGTAACCGGTCATTCCAGTATTGAAAC
Organism: Chitinophagaceae bacterium; assembly: GCA_947442625.1. Classification (GTDB taxonomy): domain Bacteria; phylum Bacteroidota; class Bacteroidia; order Chitinophagales; family Chitinophagaceae; genus Pollutibacter. The sequence continues at coordinate 1,154 of CANEWJ010000055.1, read as the reverse complement.
AAAGTTCACCTGAGGCGGTTCCGATTTTACCAAATGAACGGCCATGAAAAACCATTCCATCTTCCAGAATAAGCAAGGCGGGGACTGATTTCATTTCTTGTGTTGGCATGAGGGGAATTTGGATGCAAAATAAAAAAGGCAGGACCAAAAGACCTGCCTTTAAAAGAAATTATTTATCAACATTTTTCTTATTCAGAAGCAGTTGATTCTTCGGAAGTGGCTTGCGCCTCAGCAGCAGGAGCTTCTTCAGTTGCAGCGGCCTTTTTCTTGGCACCACCACTTCTTCTGGTTTTCTTGGCTGGTTCAGCAGCAGTTGCAATACCTTTTCCGTAGATCTCGTTGTAATCAACCAATTCAATCATTGCCCTTTCAGCGTTGTCACCCAAACGGATGCCAAGTTTAATGATCCTGGTGTAACCACCTGGACGAGCAGCAACCTTAGGACCGATTTCAGTAAACAATTCTTTTACTGCGGTCTTGTCTTGCAAATATGAAAATACAATACGGTGGTTGTGCATGATCTGCTCTTTGCTTTCCACCTTTTTGGTCTTGGTGATCAAAGGCTCAATGTACGTGCGCAATGCTTTTGCCTTTGCGTGTGTGGTTACAATACGCTTGTGCATGATCAGCTGGCTTGCCATGTTGGACATGAGGGCCTCGCGGTGTGCCTTTTTACGGCCTAGATTGTTGATTTTGTCTCCGTGACGCATGACTGTTGAGTTTAAAGCTGTACCGTGTCAGGAATTACAGCCTGATAAAAAATAGGTTTCCCTTATTAAAATTCGTCCGTATCGATACCTAATTTGGCAAGGTCCATTCCGAAATGAAGGCCTCTTTCCTGAAGCACTTGCTCAATTTCAGACAATGATTTTTGTCCAAAATTCCTGAACTTCATGAGGTCTTCCTGCTCATATTGTACCAGCTGGCTAAGACTGTTGATCTTGGCTGCCTTCAAACAATTGAATGCACGTACAGAAAGATCCAGGTCTTCCAAAGGTGTTTTGAGCACTTTCCTCAATTGGAGGGTTTGCTCATCCACCAGGTCTTCCTTCTTTTCTTCCTTGTTGTCAAAAGTGATGTTCTCATCGGTGATGATCATCAGGTGTTGGATCAAAATCCTTGAAGCCTGCTTTACAGCCTCTTCAGGATGGATT
>CANEWJ010000054.1 GCA_947442625.1 Chitinophagaceae bacterium | reverse complement strand
TTCAATCGATTTTTTGTTGTCGAAAGTGGCGAATGATTTGTCTTTGGCATTGTAGGCATAGGGCGCTTGTGCCGTTTCATCCCAAAACATCTTGTAGCCGCTGTTTTCAGAAATACGTGTTGGGAATTGGTTGTATCCTATAAAATGTTTGAAGGTTCCCTTTTGATAAAGGCCATTGTTTTCTGGCGATACCCCTTCCCATGTACGCGCATAAAAAGCTGCCCCCAGGATCATTTTCTTTGAGGGGACGACGCCCATCTTAAGCAAACTGCTCACACAATTGTCGGTTGATTCCTTCTGTTTGTCAGTACTGTACAACGCAGTATGGTGGCCTGTTACAGTAGAATATCCTCCAACAAGATCATAGGTCATCAGGTTCACGTAATCCACAAGTGGCATGACGGATTGCCAATCCACAGACTGATCAATGAATTTTTGAAAACCACCTGCGGCAAACGTAATCGTACTTTTTTTACCCAATTCCTTGCGCAAAAGCCTGACCAGTTCAGTAAAGTTTTGTTTGTCTTCAGGAACAAAGCGATGCCCCGGAAATCCTTCAATGGTGGGGTATTCCCAGTCCAGGTCAATGCCATCAGATCCAAAATAGTCGGTCAGTGATTTCACGGATGCTACAAAATCCTCTCTTCCTTTGGCCGTTCCAAAAACGGCAGAGCAAGGGGCGCATCCACCCCATCCACCCAAGGACAACAATACTTTAAGGTCCTTGTTTTGTTTTTTCATGGCCACCATCTTTTGAATCAACAGGGTATCTTTTTCGCTCCTGATTTTAAGGTCATTGCCACTCAGCCGTCCAAAACAATAAATGATGTGCGTGAAATTTTTGGCATTGAATGAGTCGATGGCATTGAGGCTTCCTGAGTAATACGCGATGACTGCTTTTTTTTGTGCTGATGCTTCTTGAAGATGGGTGAAGCCCAAAACAAACAAAAGACAAAGACCGATGATTCTGTTGTACATGATGGAAGAAGTTTGTGCTTGAGTCAAATCTAAAGAAATTAACGATGCAGTGTTGAAAATTATCATCCCATTAAATATGTAAATTGCATTCCTACATCATGACGGAAATATTTGCTCTTCATTCCCAGGCAGAATGGCTGCTGATTTTACTTGCTTCATTTATCATTGGGCTGACCAAAGCCGGACTCAAAGGGGTGGACATGCTCAGCGTAACGCTGATGGCCATTGTTTTTGGAAGCAAGGCTTCAACAGGAATTGTTTTGCCTTTGCTCTGCATGGCAGACATTGCCGCTGTTGCTTATTACAACCGGCATGCAGAATGGAAGCATTTCAAAAAGCTCACGCCTTGGATGCTGGTGGGTATTGTATTGGGGGTTTATTTGGGACGTGATATGGACGAGGCCATTTTTAGAAAAATTATGGCCATCATCATTTTGTTGACCATTGTGATTGCATTGGTGATGGAATACAGAAAATCGCAGGAAGTTCCCCGTCATCCGCTGTTTGTTGTGTCGACAGGTCTGGCTGCGGGTTTCACCACAATGATTGGCAACCTGGCAGGGGCATTTTCCAACCTGTATTTTCTGGCCATGCGGGTAGACAAGAACAGTTTCATTGGAACTGCTGCTTGGATTTTCCTGATCATCAACCTTGTTAAATTTCCCCTGCAAGTCTTTTTTTGGAAGAACATCACTGTTCAGAGCATTAAGATTGATGCCTTGCTTGTTCCAACCCTTGCCATCGGTTTTGTGGCCGGAATCTTCATCGTTGGAAAAATAAAGGATGAGCAATACCGCAAGGTGGTTTTGATCCTCACACTTGCAGGTTCGATCCTGATGTTGTTGAGGCGGTAAGGCTAAGTTATTAATGGGTTACTCTCCCAATAAATTTTATACTTCTGTTTGAAGGACTGGGAGATGATTTATAACAATTCCCCAAATAATTTCATCTGACACCGAGTCATAGCCATGTATGATTCTATTTCTGGTATCTACAATTTTTCTTGCATTTTAAATAGTAACTGTGGAGTCTTTTGTGATGATTCTATTTAGGGCTTCTCCAATAATTTCAACATTTCTTTCAACAGCTCTTCTTGTTCGAAGATCATTTTTGTAAGTTGTAAATTCTTTTGGAATATTATCAAAGTAACTATCAATTTCCATGATAGCATTTAAAATATCAAAAAGCCAGACTTTGATTTTATCATCCATAAACAAGTTCTTTCGATTGGTTTACTACTTGTTTAAAATAAGGATTTTTAATTGCTTGTTCTTCCAATAAGTCAACTGGACGATTGAATATTTCTTCTAATGAAAACTTAAAATCAAAATAGTTGTCAGCATAATCTTTCACATCAATATCATTAAACTCAACGATGAGGTCAATGTCACTATTGGTATTGAAATTGGAACTCAAGACCGACCCAAATGCATATAAGCTCCTGACCTTATGGTTCTCACAAAGTTCATTGATTTCTTGTTTGTATGCAGAAAGGTTGTTCATTTTTGTTCTACGTATCAAATTTACGCTTAAATCACTTAAATTAAATTCATAAATCCATATCCTTACATACACAATACACATGCACACCATTACCGTTAAGGCCACCATCAATGCATCAATGAATACTGTCTGGGATTTCTGGACGAAACCCGAGCACATCATGCAATGGAACAATGCAAGCCCAGACTGGCACTGTCCATCTGCAACCAATGACCTCAGGGTTGATGGCGAATTCCATTACATCATGGCCGCCAAAGATGGCAGCGTGAATTTTGATTTTTGGGGAACCTATGTAAAGGTTGAACCCTTTGCTGCACTGGAAATATTCCTGGGTGATGGAAGAAACCTTAAGATCGATTTCAAAGAGATGGATGGTGCAGTAAGCATCACAGAAATCTTTGAACCCGAGGAGGTCAATTCACTGGAATTGCAAGAAGCGGGTTGGCAGTCCATCCTCAACAATTTCAAGCACTATGTTGAGGGATGATTACTGATGATCTTCCAAAGCAATCAAACTTATTTTGAAATGATGACCTGCTTGTAAAAAGCAATCATCCTGTTCAAATCTGAAATCCCGATGCGTTCATCAATGCCATGAAACCCTTTGGCATCTTGCATGGGCGTAAAGTTCAATACCGCTTCACTGAAACCCCTGAAATAGCGGGAGTCCGTTGCGCCAATCATGAGATAGGGCGATACCAATGCATTGGGAACAATCGAATTGGTGATGCCTTCCAGTTTCTTGAAAGCAGGATGATCCGTGGGTGTTGTGGCTGAAGGTTCCATGAGGGAGATGGTTTGTTTTTTCACCATTACCCGATCATCATTGATCGCTTTTTTTACAAAATTGACCACATCTTCACTGGTTTCACCTGGCAAGATCCTGCTGTTGAAAGTTGCCTTGGCAATAGAAGGAATCACATTGTCTTTGATGCCTGCCTTGACGATGGTAGGTACAATTGTGGTATGCACCATCGCATTGTTCTGCTTGTTCTCTTCTAACTTTTTGATGACCATCCCTTCGAACAGCCACATGTTTGACATCACCATGCGGTTAAAGAAAGACTGGGCTGCACCTGTGCGGTTGAGTAACTCACCAACCGAAGGTGTAATCATGGCAGGCATTTGCTGGGCCCTTGCTTTACCGATGGCCTGATTGAGTACGTCAATGGCCGTTTCCTTGTCAGGCATAGAAGAATGCCCGCCAGGAATCTCTACGGTAAGATCGATGTTCACAAATCCTTTTTCACCGGTGCCAATTACCGCAACTGGTCTGCCCAGGTCTTTGAAACGCTGCGTGTCAATCTGTCCGCCTTCATCCAGTACAAATGCAGGTTTGATGTTGTTCTCTTTGAACCATTTGGAGAAAATGGCGGCACCCCTTTTTCCTGCAATCTCTTCATCATGACCGAAAGCCAGGTAGATGGTGCGTTCAGGCACATGGTTTTCTTTGAGTTGTTTTTCAACCGCTTCCATGATGGCAATGGCAGAGGCCTTGTCATCCACGGCGCCTCTTCCCCAGATGGTATCGTTTTTGATGATGCCACTGAAAGAGGGGTAGGTCCATTTGCTCTCCGCTACTGCTTCAACAGGAACCACATCCATGTGTGCCATCAACACGTACGGTGCCGCTGTTGTGTCTTTCCCTTTCCATTTGAATACATAGCTGAACTGGTTGAACGTCATTTTTTCCAACTGCTGGTGCATCAATGGATAGGTCGTTTCCATGAAGCTGCGGAATTTTGTGAATTCTGCTGTATCTATCGCAAGTGTATCGCCGAAGGAAATGGTTTTTATTTGGATGGCATTGCTCAAGTGAATGGCTGCTGAATCGTTGCTGGGTATTTCAACTACAGAACCCCCGAATGTTATAGGCTTTTGAAATCGGAATGTATTCATCAGAAGGATTCCTGTTACAACAGCGATGGCCAACAAGGCGAAATACAACAAACGTTTCATGATGATGGGGATTGAGGATTGAAGATATGAAGAAAGGCCAATTCAATCAATTTGTTGCTATGCGTTGGATGCATTAAATTCAATGATGAAAAATATGCGTTCTTCCTTTTTACTCCTGTTGCAAGCCATATTCCTCTTTTCAGCATTTGCACAAGCCCAGCCAGAAAAAGCAGAGGCCGGTATAAAATCCATCATGCAAGAAATACCCGTTATGGGATTGTCTGTAGCCGTGGTAAAGAACAACAAGATCATTTACGCCCAGTCTTTTGGTACCAAGAACAGGGAAAACAATACACTGCTGACCAATGATTGTATTTTCAGGATTGCGTCCATTTCAAAATCTTTTTCTGCCACTTCCATCATGCAGTTGGCAGAAAGAAAGAAACTTTCCATTGACCAGGATGTGAGTGAGCTCATCGGTTTCAAGGTGCGCAATCCAAAGTTTCCTGAAACGGTTATCACCCTTCGGTTGATGATGTCGCATTTGTCTTCCATCAATGATAGCCAGGGTTATTTCAGCCTTGATGCCATCAATCCCGCAAAGAATCCCAATTGGGCCAAATCGTATAGCAGTTACGAACCGGGCAAGGGCTATGCATATTGTAACCTGAATTTCAACATGATTGGTGCCATTATTGAAAAGATTTCTGGCGAAAGGTTTGATCAATATGTCATCAAAAATGTATTGGATCCACTTAAATTATATGGTGGATATGACGTAGATGGATTGGATAAATCGCGCTTTGCATCTATTTATGAGTACAAGGCAGATTCAACAAAATTTGTCTTGTCTGAAGGGGCCTATGCAAGCCGGGCAAAGGAAATTTCCAGTTATGAGATGGGCTATACTACGCCTGTTTTTTCGCCCACCGGTGGGATGAAAATCTCTGCCACTGACCTTGCGACGTACATGTTGATGCACAGCAATTATGGAAAATACAAAGGAAAAAGAATCATTTCCAGAAAGAGTGCGCAGCAAATGCAAACAGCCCTGTCTGCAGAAGAAGGATATGGATTTGCAATAGAAACCACCAGCAAAATGATACCAGGAAAAACCTTGAAAGGGCATACTGGCGTGGCTTACGGCTTGTTCAGTGCCATGTTTTTCCAGCCGGAGGAGAAGTTCGGTATAGTGGTCATCAGCAACGGCTGCGCCCCAGGATATTCAGAAGGATACAATACTGTGATCAGGAAGGCGGTGAATTGCTTATACGAAAGCCTGATTGTGAATTGAATAAAATAATGAACGCAGATCAGTGCTTTGAATCCAGGTAATGTTGTTTCAGGATATCTGCTCCAAAATCATTGCCTTTTTCTCTGAGGATGGCATGGATATGGTTGCCATCATTGCTGAATCCAACATTGTCGTATTCAATCAAAAAGTCAGGACCGTTCAGGATGTAATAATGGGGCTTGTTGTTTTCCAAACTTCCAATCCAGGCGAAATAAATTTTTTCAATGCCTGATTTAATGATCTTGTCCATGAGTTGATGTGCTTTCTCGTGTTCAAAATTGTGCACGAACTCCTGGATCAGCAACTGAAGGATTTCCTTCTGGTCTTTTGTGAATTGTTTGGCCTGGATACCATAATTGCTGTCGATGCGCTGGCTGCTTTTCGGGTTGGTGATGATGTCTTTCGGAACAGCGCGATTCAAGACACCCAGTGCTTTTTGTTGGGCTGACATGGATTGAACCAGCATAAAACCCAAATCCTCTTCCTTGCTCAAGATCCGCAAGCCTGCATATTTTCCGGATTTCACTTCTGAAGGATCTGTTCCAATGAAGTAGGGTGACATGCTGATTTTTTTGCCATCGGAAGTCATGCTCAATGCCATGTGGTGACCGCCAAAATTCAAGCCCCAGGGTTCACTGTCTGCTGGCTTTCCAAAAATGGCAATGTAGTAGTTTCCGTGTGCCCACTTGAGGTTTTGCATGCCTTTCAGGGATTTCTCGCTGATTTTCCCATCTTCGAATGCCTGTTGGTAGAGCATATTTAAAATATCGTCCAATTGCATGATGCTGGTGGTTTTCAGATATCCCTGTGAGCTGAACATTGCAGTCAGCATACGGTGATAGGCCAGGCGGCTTTTTTCAGTGAGGGATCCGTACTGAATACCAGGACGTGCTTCCATCCCGACGGGCAGGTTGGTCCATTTCAACCGTGCGGGGTCGTTGAATGCATACATGGTTTTGGTCATCTCCACATCGCTCAGTGTCTTCAGAAATTCGTTTGTAGCCTTTGTCAGTATTGCATTTGACTGCGCATTCAATGTTGCATTGAATGAAAACAAGAGCAGAAAAGCCAGGATTGATTTTTTCATTTGTTTTGGTTTGAAGGGTCAATGGCACAGCTTTTTCCAAACAACCGGTACCTGTTTTTGGCAATCAGGTCATAGACAACATCCCTGATGGGCCTTGGGATGAATTGGACATATTTCAGGTAATGCGGAAAGCCTTTCAACAGTTTCGCAATTTCAATGGCAGCATCTGATTTTAGGAATATTTTTTGGTCTGCAATGAAAACAATGGAATGCAGGTTTTCAATGTTGAACGCAGAATTCTTCAACAGTTCTTTGGCTTTTTCACTTTGAAGTGAAGCAAATTGTATTTTACTGTCCTTGTCATGCCTGCTGATGAAGCGGACTGATGCATTGCAAAGATTGCAAATTCCGTCAAACAGTACAATATTCATTTTGCAAAGGTAGGATAACGCCCTCAAATGGGATTTTCAATGAACAGTATGATTCATCAAGGTTTTGTGGAACCATTGCCCCTGATGTTCATCCTGATGTATAGATCTTCCACCTGCGTTCTCGCCCAAGGGGTTTTGCGGAGGAATTTCAGGCTAGACTGAATACTGGGGTTGCTGTTGAAACAATTGATGCGGATGTGCTGACCCAGGTCTTCCCATCCAAAGTAGGCTACCAGTTCGGTAACGATAGCTTCCAGTGTTTTGCCGTGTAAAGGATCATTTGAGGCATTAGACATGCGCAAATTTATGCTTTTCACATAAAATCAAACAGCAAAGGAAAGCCGAAGCTTACAATGCATGCCCAGATGCCGTAAACTGGTAGCATGATGGTCATGCTTTTTTCCAGGTCTTCAATTTCGCTTCTGTTCATCACAATCCTGAAGAGTTTGTATGAGACAAGAGAGAGATTGACCAAGATGAGCAAGTTAGCACCAAGTACTGCGATTCTGTTTGGTGTAATGCCAAACTCCTGAAGCCTGAACAAAATGGCGGAGAGGGCAATTCCATTGATCACAATCGTCAAGGCTGAGAGACCCAACAGGATAGCGAGGTTGGTTCGACTTTTGGCGTTTTTGGTTACCTCACTCACGGAAAACAAGATCAAGGCCATTACCCCGATCAGCAATCCATTGAAAATCATCAAAGCGTTTCTGTCATCATAGGGATAGTTCCCTGTGTAGATCACCGATGAAATAAAAATGAGCAGGGTGACCAAAACAAAAGGAGTGAATATTCTTGCTATGACCGGCGATATTTTGTTCACGAGTTGCGGATTGTTCAAGACCAGGTAAGTGCCAACGACTGGAACAGCCGCAAGTCCAAATATGACAATGTATTGAAAATAAATTTTTGTAATATCAACATGGATGATGTCAAAAAGTCCTATGGTCAGACCGCTGAAGATGATTCCTGATAAAACAATAAGCGCACTCATCACAACAAAATCACCATTGAACCGCAAATACCCAATCTTTTTTTGTGCATCTTGAAAGTCTCCCCCAATAAATGTGTATCCTGCAATCGCCCATAACATGAATGGCAAGTGTATGCAGGCCAATATGATGGCATCGGTTTCTTTTTTGCCGGGTAATATATTGATGTAGATAATGGCAAGGGCGATTGAAATTACCGGTAAAATCAGTTGACGGATGGTTTGTTTATTTTTCCATGAAAAGTAGGCAATCAGTAATGGGAAAACCAGAAATGCAATGTTGCGTGAATAAAAACGTTCTTCATCAATAGAAAATATTTCAGGTAGTTTGGCCAATACACCTGCCGTTAAGGCTGCAATAACCACAAATGCCAATTCATTTTTTTTACCCCATGAAATTTCATCCTGTCTGTAGTGTAATCTTTCATGCCAAACCTGGGCAACAGCATTTTCCTTAATTTCTGGATAAGCGGATGCAAATGCCTGGGCAAAGCCTGTTTTGTTGATCCGGTACATTTTTTCCAGTTCAGTAGGATTATCGATGCTTGCAACAATTGCTTCTTTCATTTGCATGGTATCTGTATTGGCCATTTGATGGTTGATATGTTGTTTTCTACACTAAAGTTCCAAAAGTCTACAGAAAATTAGATGCTATAAAAACAAATAATCCTTTTCATTTTTGTGAATATATTGCGACCGAATATTTTCGGATGCTTTACCCCATAACATTGGTTGAATTCCAGGGCGGACTGCAGCTCCATGTGCCTGATCCTGATAAGCTGAAACCCACTTATGATCAGTTGGTCGCCATCAACCCAGACACCGCTTTTCCTTTCTGGGCAAGGACTTGGCCTTCTTCATTGGCACTGACCGCTTTTCTTGGGAAAGAACCGCATTGGATTTTGTCAAAGCATGTTTTGGAAATAGGGGCAGGTATCGGGCTGCCATCCTTTTCAATAGCAAAGGATGCATTGTCATTGCTAGTAAGCGATTATTCTACTGAAGCTGTGGCCCTGATGGAAAAAAATATCCAAAGCCTGGGGCTCAGTAATGCTAAGGCAATGTATTTGGATTGGAATGATTTCCCATCTGACCTCTCTGCTGATACGGTCTTGTTCAGTGATACCAATTATGATCCGGAGCAGTTTGGAGCCTTGTTGACCTTGATCAAGAAATTGCTGGAGAAAGGTGCAACCATCATTATTGCTACGCCGGAAAGAATCAGCGCTGTATCTTTTGCTGTTCAGCTTGAACCTTATGTAGTGCATTCTGTTTTGGAAACAGTGGGAATAGTGGAAACAGGGCATCAGACCATCGAGATAAGGATCTTCGTGCTTTCGGTGTAGGATTCAGGACATGAACCTGCGCATGCATTGTTTACTCCTTTGGGCAACACTAAAGTTTAACACCCACCGTCAAAAAGAAATTCCTTGGTTCTGAAGTCAATATCCCGGGACCCGGATAACCACTGGATCTTCTGGTGAAATACTTTTCATTCAACAGGTTATTGATGCCGGTTTTCAGGTAAAACATTTCAGTGAATTGGCAAGTTCCGCTGATGTCCAGAATTGAATAAGCAGGAATCATACCGTTGATTCCATTGGCTGTCGGTGTTGTTGTATTGTTGGCATCACTGAATGCTTCAGCAACATGGCTGTACTGAGTGGTAAGGGTAAGTTTTTTTCTGCTGTAGGTGATGCCTGTGCGGTAAATCTGTTCTGGCGCGTTTTCCACCCGGTTGTTTTTCAAATTGCTTTCAACCAACCTATTGCCCTGTCTGGTGATCACCCGCAGTTGATCGTATGTTGCACGGATAAAAGCGACTGATGCAAATGCGGTTATATTTCCCAATGATGGTTTTACTTTCCATGCTTTCATTGGATTAATTTCTACAAGTGCCTCAATCCCACGACTGCTGCTGTTACCAACATTGGTCCGGAGATTATAAAAACTCCCATCTTGTTTTTGTTGTGTAATGATACCAATCCTGTTGTTGTACTGCAAAAGAAATCCACTTACATCAAAGAACAGGTAATCCTTGATGCGGCCGCGGTATCCAAGATCAATGTTGTACCCCTTGGCATCTTTTAGTTCCTGATCGATTACATCAGTAGTGGGATTACCAGTCAGGTCACTGAACAAGACCGGACGGTAAGCTTTTGAAAAATTCGCATAGATTTCTGTCTGGCCTATATGGTATTCTGCTCCTATACCAGTTAAAAGAAATTGCCTTGTCCTGTTTTGGTTTGCAATTTTCAATTCATTGCTGCTTGTCAGGTTTACCCTGCCATCCGCTTTGTTCCGTATGTATTCCATGCGAATACCCGGGATGATGGACAAGTTCTTACCGATCCTAAAAATGTTTTCAGCAAAAAATGCCAAATTGGAGGTCAGGAAATCCAGATCAGTCTGATAAGGGCTGCTTACATCGAGGTTGTATTTGAGGCCTGCATCGCCTTTTCCGTTTTGGAAGCGATAGGTATTCCCTGTAAAATAACGGGCCCCTGCTGAAACGGTGTGGTTGGTTTTACCCAATCGGTAATCTGAAATGTACCGTGCTTCCAGACCAACATTGTTGTATTGGTCTACATCCACACGGCGGTTGTTGTATGCTTGCGTGGAGGCGTTGATGCTGTCAGCAACATTGGGTGTCTGGTTGAATCCAATGCTGTTCCGTTCACCATACATGGCAAAGGCTTTGACATTCAGCCTGCTCTTCTCACTCAAGGTATAATCAAGGTTGATGGCTGCAATATTCCAATTTACTTCGAACCAGTTCCGCTGCCGAAAACTCTGGTAGGCATCTACCTTGAACTGTGCATCAGTCAATCCACCGGGTTGTTGACTCAGGTAATTGAAATGGGTGATTTCAACCCCAAGTTTGAGCTTTGGGTTGATTTTCCAGGAAATGGAGCCGTAGCCTGTATTGACCCGAAACCCACTGTTTTCCCTGAATCCATCGCCACGGCGGTGATCCCAAAAAGCATAGTAATGGGTCTTTCCTGTTTCACCACCAAAGGCATTGTATGAATTGAAAAGACCAAAACTTCCGGCTGTTTGTTGCGATTCATACTGAAACGGTTTGTTGATGTCGCTGCCGTCTTTCATGATAAAATTCACCATTCCTCCAAATTGAGGACCATATTGAAGGCTGGCTGCACCACGCAATACCTGAATCCGTTGAACGGAATTGAGTTGCGGTGTATAATAGGCTTCAGGATACCCAAAGGGGTCGCTGCTGATATCGTACCCATTTTGGCGGGTATTGAACTCCCAGCTACGGTTGGGGCTGAGTCCGCGGGCTGCAATCCCAATTTGAATGCCACTTGGGTCGCTTTCCCAAACCTGGATGCCGGGAACTTTGGCCATCACTTGCCGCATGGTGTTGGTCACAACATTTCCCTGAACATTGTCCATCATGATCAGGGCGTTCTTTTTGCCTGCATTGATCGTAGTACCTACTATTTCTGGTAAAAAATGGATGTCAGCTTTTGTGTTGCGGCCAACCAGCTTGATGTCAGGCAAATACTTTGTATGAAGCAGTCCACTATCTGCGTTTCCTGTGTTTTTATCTTCTTGGGCTATCAGTTTACCGGTAGAAAAAACCAATACCATCAGAAAAACAGCAATTTTCATTTTCACTTTCAATTAGGGTGCGAAAATCAAATCTTTCCCTTTTATTCTTTTACGATAAGAGAAAAAGGGACTTGCGAGATGCGAAAAATGTACGTCTTGTATGTTAAATTATTGGTCAAGGGCGTGTCGAACCGGATATTGAACTACATCAACGATGGATTAATCAATTTCGTTGTACCTATTATCCATCTGTAAATTTACAATACCTTCATCCTAACAATTGTCAATTCTTTTTTGTTCATCTTTTATGCCAATGAAATATTTGTTTTTATTCCCTTTTGTTCTTTTTTTTAACAGTTTTTCAATTTATGCCCAATCAACGCTTAGACTAAGTGTAAAAAATTCGGAATCCAAGGAGCCCCTGATTGGTGCAACGGTAAAAATCATTGAACTCAATAAAGCAAGGCTAACAGACAGTGTTGGTAATGTTGCGTTTGAGCAAACTCCCGATGGAAACTATACCATCAACGTTTCATTCATCGGTTTTGCCGATAAAGCCATCAGCATAAAAACACCACAGTATCCATCTACTTTTCAGGAGGTATTGATGGAAGAAGGTGAAGAAGAGGAAGAGGAAATTATCGTTACCGCAACCCGGATCAGTCGAACCATTGAGAATACACCAACCCGGACGGAAGTAATTTCCGGTGAAGAGCTTACCGAGAAAGGAAACATGAAGCCCGGCGACATCAGGATGATGTTGAATGAAAGCACCGGCATACAAACGCAACAAACCTCTGCCACCTCTTTCAACGCAGGTATCCGCATTCAGGGATTGGATGGACGGTATACACAAATGTTGAGAGATGGATATCCCATGTACTCAGGTTTTGCCGGTAGCCTTTCTCTTTTGCAAATTGCTCCACTTGATCTCAAGCAGGTTGAAGTGATCAAGGGTGCTGCTTCAACGCTATACGGTGGTGGTGCCATCGCAGGATTGGTAAACCTCGTTTCTAAAACCCCTGTTGAAGAACGTGAACTGAATTTCCTGGCCAATGCCACGTCTGCAGGAGGGTTGGATCTTAGCAGTTTTTACAGTGAAAAATATGGCAAGACAGGGTTAACCGTTTTTGCCTCAAGGAACAGCAACACAGCATTTGATCCTGCTTCCATAGGATTGACTGCAATACCTGCGTTTAAACGGTATACCATCAATCCACGGTTTTTTGTTTACGGGAAAAATACCACTGCTGATGTTGGGATCAACTATACAACCGAGAACAGAACCGGCGGCAGCATGGATTACATCAAAAAGGGGAGCGCTGGTTTTTTTGAGAAGAACAATACCGATCGATTTACAACACAGTTTGGAATAGCACACCGATTCAATGAGCACGCTACCCTTCAATTTAAAAACAGTTTCAGCAGATTCAACCGAATACTGTCTATACCAGACTACATTTTCAACGCCCTTCAGCAATCTTCATTCTCAGAGCTAAGCTGGAACAGAAAAGGTGAAAATTCGGATTGGGTTGTAGGTACCAATCTGGTCACAGAAAGCCTGGTGGAAAAACCCAATGCCATTGATCCCAAAAGAGACTATCGTTTCAACACCTTTGGGATATTTATCCAGAATGCCTGGTCGATCAGTGAAAAGATCGTGCTGGAAACTGGGCTGAGAGGAGATCATATCAATGAATTTGGATTTGAAGTCCTTCCCAGGGTCTCTGCCATGTTCCGGCTAACCCCAGAATTGACCACCAGGATTGGTGGTGGATATGGTTACAAACCGCCAACCATATTTACCGAAGAGGCAGAGAGAAGGCAGTTCAGGAATCTACTTCCTATCGATATGATCAATTCCAGAAATGAACGATCAAAAGGCATTAATTGGGATATCAATTATAAAACGTCAATTGGTGATCTGGGATTGAGTTTTAACCAACTCTTTTTCTATACCAAACTTTCCCATCCGCTTGTTTTGGCAAATACTTCCGGCAATAAAGTCGAATTTGACAATGCAGCAGGATTTCTTGATACAAAAGGGATGGAAACCAATCTCAGGCTTACCTATGCTGATTTCAAGTTGTTCCTGGGCTATACCCATACAGATGCCAGCACCCATTTCGCCAATGCAAAACAATGGTTACCCCTTACAGCCCGTCATCGGCTGAACAATGTGTTGATGTATGAAATTGAAGACAAGCTCAAATTGGGACTGGAAGCGTATTATTTTAGTAAACAAAAATTGGGTGATGGTAGCTTTGGGAGGGATTATTGGATCACTGGTTTCATGGCTGAAAAACTTTGGGAGAAATGGTCTCTCTTCATCAATTTTGAGAATTTCACCAATACAAGACAAACAAAGTTTGAAAAGATTTACACAGGTACGCTGCTGAATCCTGTGTTCAGGGATATTTACGCTCCTGTTGATGGTTTTGTGGTCAATGGAGGGTTAAAAATCAGGATATAGCATGGCTGTTGGCAAAAGGATCAGTTATATTGTACTAGCTGGATGATAAATTAAAATCACTTTAGCTTTCTTTCCGTCTTTGTCCATTGGATGGAAGGAAACTGACTGGTAGCTTGGGCCACTGATGGATTCCTGACCTTGCTCAGTTTTCCTTCGGTGAAAAGTTTTTCAGAGATGGTATCCCAGGTTGGAAATTCACTGTCCTCCTGCACCCAATGATGATAGGATGCCTCATTGCACCATTTGGGAAGGTATTGCATGGCAGATCGATGTGATGATGAACCCCTGAACCCTTTCATTGAAGCTTCATCCTCCCATACAGT
>CANEWJ010000053.1 GCA_947442625.1 Chitinophagaceae bacterium | reverse complement strand
TCCCGGCAAGACGTTGAGCATACCTTTTGGTGGTGTTGCCGATTTTGCCGGCAAGTTGGTTACGTTTAAGTCGGATGTTACAGGTTCAGCCCAATTGGGTACTGTGTTAGGGACATTGCGCAATGCCAGTAATGTTGTTGTCGAGCGGCATATTCCTCCTTCAAAACGAGCATTCAGGTTTTTTGGTTCACCGGTTACCACCACCACCACCATCAGGCAGAACTGGATGGAAGGTGCTACCCCCGGCGTTGTGACTGGCTATCCATACACAACAACCTCTGTTTACAATCCCAAGCCTGGCTATGGTACATTGATCACGGGAGCGGGTGGCAATGCCAATGGATTTGATGCCTCTCAAACCTCTAATCCTTCCATGTCCACTTTCAACAACACCACGGGAGCCTGGGTAACATCCACTAATACCTCAGCCACTATCGCTGCAGGTTCTGCTTACCGGTTGCTTATCCGTGGAGACAGGAGCTATAACATCAATGCAAGTGTATTAGCTGTTGGAGGTGAAACGATTCTGCGTACAACAGGTACGATTGCACAGGGGGAACTGACTACTGGAATCCAGCTTCCTGCTTTAAGCCAGGCTGCCGATGGATGGAGCTTGGTGGGCAATCCCTATCAGGCTGTGGTAGACATGGCTTCTATTCATGTGGTGAAGAACAACCTGACTCCTTACTATTATGTGTGGGATCCGCGGGTAGGAACGCGGGGTGCTTATGTGGCGTTTAACATGAATTTGCCATCGAATGGCAGCAATAATACTAGATCAGGGGTATCCCGTTTTGCGCAGCCAGGCCAGGCCTTTTTTGTTCAAAATACCACTGCGGGATCCAACAGCATTGTGTTCAAGGAAACCGCCAAAGGTGCCGCCAGCAATAAAACGTCCACTTTTGCTAAAAACAATACAACAGCAGGAATGGAAAATGGCGATACCATTGATGGCACAACTGAAAAGGCGGAAACACTGCAGCTCCAGAGCAATTTTGCCTCTTTGAGTGCATTTCTATACTACACCGATAGCCTTGCAGCGGGTGCTGAGGCTATGGATGCAGCAAGGGTACTTTTTGGTGCCCAGTTCAGCGATCTTGTGGATATAAATGATGGTATGAAGTTCTCCAACCTTGATGAGACGATGGGGATCAAACAAGGGAGTAGCCTGCTGAGCATGGAGCTTCGCACTATGCCAGACAGCTATACCAAGCTACCATTAAACATCACGCAGTATATCGAGAAGAAATACACGATGCGTTTGGTTTGGGATGAGAAGCTCAATACCGATACGCTGGTGGCCTACCTGCGTGACAAGTACACCAACAAGGAGACAGAGGTGAAGAAGACAGGCAATACTGATGTAGAATACCTGCTTGACGCCGATGCAAGGAGCAGTGCAGTAGACCGTTTTGAGATTTTCTTCAAGAGCACCAACAACCAGGTAACGGCTGTCATTAACTATGACAATGGCCAGTATCTCAAGATTTATCCCAATCCAGTACAATCCGTTCTGAAGGTTGATTTTGACCTTGGTCAGCAAAGAAAGGTAGACATCAAGCTATACGACATGACGGGCCGGCTGGTGATTGACAGGCCAGGCTTGAGAAAAGGTTCAACCCTAACCATGACAGGTCTTTCAAAGGGAATCTACAATGTCAAGGTCTGGGGAATTGATGGAAAACTGTTGATGACTGAAAAAATCATCAAGGAATAGGGGAAAATGATTGAACATTTTTTGAAGTATATGGTTTTAATTTTGCGGTAGATTAAAAACCATATAATGCAAAGACAATACCTAGAAAATCTTGAACTTGAAATAGGCCATTTAAGAAATCAACTCGTAAACCACCCCGTTTACGCGAACATCAAGGACCTCGACGGGTTGAAGTGCTTCATGGAAAGCCATGTTTATGCGGTTTGGGATTTCATGTCTTTGTTGAAAGCCTTGCAGATCAACCTCACTTGTGTGTCCCTTCCTTGGGTTCCCGTCGGCAACGCTGCTACCCGTTTTTTGATCAATGAAATTGTTGCTGGCGAAGAAAGTGATGTAGATGAAGCAGGCGTGAGAACCAGTCATTTTGAATTGTACATCAAAGCCATGGACCAGGCGGAAGCCAATACAGAGCCCATCCTGGGATTGATCAGGGCCCTCCAAACAGGCAGTACCATACAGTATGCGCTTGAGGACTTAAACATACCCACTGCGGCAAGGAAGTTCATGGATTTTACCTTTGAAACCATTGCCGCCGGAAAGCCACACCTCATGGCTGCCGTGTTCACTTTCGGTAGGGAAGATTTGATTCCAGATATGTTCATCAGCCTGATCAAGGAATTGAAAATCCAGTTCCCAGACAAGGTGGACATCTTCCAGTATTATATAGAAAGGCATATAGAAGTGGATGGTGGACACCATGCTGCACTTGCCCACCAGATGACCATGGAACTCTGTGGTAATGATGAAAGCAAATGGCAGGAAGCCACTGAAGCGGTCAAGCAGGCCCTGGAAGTGCGCATAGCCCTCTGGGATGCCATCCACCAGCAGATTGATGTGGTTGTTGCATAAACGTTATTTTTTACAAGTGGTACATGCCAATGGTGCATTTACCTTTACCTTGTAAAAAAATATGCATGCCTGTTCTTGAGATCAATGCCATTTCAAAGTCTTATGGAAAGATAAAGGCCTTAGATGCCGTTTCCTTTTCTATTCCCCAGGGTTCAGTATTTGGATTGTTGGGTCCTAATGGCAGCGGAAAAACCACCCTGCTCAGCATTGTTCTTGATGTATTGCAAGCAGATGGGGGTGGTTACAAATGGTTTGGCCAACCACCTTCCTTCCTGCAAAGAAAAAAAATTGGTTCTCTTCTGGAGACCCCCAACCTCTACCATTATTTGACAGCTGTACAGAGCCTCCGCATCACCCAGTCCATATCTGGCAGGGGAAATGAAGATGATATTCATGCAGTCCTTGAAAAAGTAAACCTTCACGAAAGGAAAAACAGCCGTTTCAGTACCTATAGCCTTGGGATGAAACAGCGCTTGGCCATTGCTGCAGCCTTGCTGGGAGATCCATCTGTGCTTGTGTTGGATGAGCCCACCAATGGATTGGATCCTGTAGGGATTGCTGAAATCCGGGACCTGATCAAGGCGCTGTCAGACCATGGGCATACGGTCATCATGGCCAGCCATTTGTTGGATGAAGTAGAAAAAGTATGTGATCATGTAGCCATCCTTAAACGCGGAAAATTGATTGCCAGTGGTACGGTTGAATCTGTGCTGTCAGCGGAGGATTGTATTGTACTCAACGCTGCTGATCAGCGCTTCTTGAAGGAATGCATCAACGGCTATCCAGGGCTGATCAGGTTGAATGGAACTGCTGAAGGACTGGAGTGTTATTTTGCAACAGGGACATCTGCTGCTGAACAGATCAATCGTTTTTGTTTTGAACAGGGATTGGTGCTTTCTCAGATTGTTGTCAAGAAAAAGCGTCTCGAAGAGAAGTTTTTTGAATTGACTGCCGAATAACATCTTTTATTGATTAACAACAAGACCAACTAGACAACATGATCTCAAATATTATCAAGACTGAATGGCTCAAACTCAAGCACTACAAGGCTTTTTGGCTGTTGATTTTCGTTACTGCCATTTCTTATCCAGGCATCAATGGCATTGCTTATTACGCTTTCAAGGACAGCATTGATGCAAAGTCCCAGAGTGGTCAGTTGGTGAAGATGTTGCTGGGAAATCCATTTGCCTTTCCACAGTCTTTTCATACCACTGCATACCTTAGTTCTTTTTTCACTTTTATTCCTGCCATTGTGGTAATCATGTTGGTGACCAATGAATACATGTTCAAGACCCATCGGCAGAACATCATTGATGGGTGGAAAAAGAATACATTTATTTGGGGGAAATTTATCAGTGTGGTGCTGGTGACCATGATTGTCACGATTTTTTACCTGGCCGTTGCAAGCTTCGTTGGTGTGCTTGCCACTAAAGAAATGAGTGGGGTAAATGTCTTTGAAAAGGCCCAATATATTGGCTTGTTTTCCTTGCAGGTTTTTTGCCAACTGTCTATTGCTTTTCTGCTGGGACTTTTGATCAGAAAGGCTTTTATCGCCTATGGCATCTATATTTTTTATTCCTTTATCCTCGAAAATATCCTGTCTGGATTCTTCAGGTTAAAGTCAAAAAAATGGGGTATTGATTATGGGCATTATTTGCCATTTGAAATTTCAGACAGGCTTATTCCATTGCCTCCATCCATTGGAAAGTTTAACGCAGCTGACAATCAACTTGCCATTGCGGCCATCAAAAACCATGTTGTTTACACAATAGTGCTTACTGCATTTGTTTGGCTGCTTTCCTTTTATATTTTTAAAAAACGGGATCTCTGATGAAGAATATATTTCTTTCATGTTGCTTGATTGTTCAGGTATTGTTGATGATTCCACAGCTGTCAACTGCACAGCCAACGCCTTCTGCAATAAAATCTTCAGCCATTGCCATGGGCAATGCACTGGCCCAAAAAAACAGTGATCAGTTTCTTTCCTACATGCATCCTTCGATGATCAAACTCGCTGGAGGCAAGGAAAAGTTGAGGGTCATTTCAGATTCTGCATTGAGGGTATTTGAGCAGTTTGGCGGAAAGGTCAGCCGCATCACTTACGGCAATCCGGCTGAGATTATTGCCTACAAGAAAACCTTGCAATCCGTTATCTCCCAAACAACGACGTTGAGCTCTTTTATTGGGGATGCTGAATTGTCATCAAGCCTGATTGCCATTTCCAATGACAATGGAAAGTCTTGGACTTTTATCGATACCAATATGTTTGGCATCAAGCAGATCAAATCTGCCATGCCTGATATCAGTCCTGCTCTTGTGATCCCAAAAGCAGCAGCACCGAAAATCATCATGAAAGAGCAATAAAGCGAGGTTGTGCCCTTAAGAATTTGTTGTCAACCGCTATTTCATTGGTTTGCCCTTTTACAAGCCCTGCCCATCTCAACAATTTTCATTAATTTGAAATCCAGAAAAAATAACAATATGAGAAGAATACTTTTCCTTGCCATGGCATGCATCAGCATCTTCAATGCCAGTGCACAAAAAAAGAAATTGGTGGACGCAAAGCAACCTGTTCAGCCTGCTGTTTATGACGCTTCGCTGATCAAGAATGTCAATTATCGCTTGCTTGGTCCTTTTCGCGGTGGCAGGAGTGGTGCGGTTGGCGCAAGTTACAAGAGCAAGAATACATTTTATTTTGGCGCAACAGGCGGTGGTGTTTGGAAATCCATCGATGGGGGCAGCAATTGGAAAAATGTTTCAGATAAGTTTTTCGGAAGTTCCATTGGCGCCGTCGAAGTAGCTCCATCCAATGAAAACATCGTATATGTTGGAGAAGGGGAGAATACCATGCGGGGCAATGTTTCAGAAGGTTTGGGTGGCATGTGGAAGAGTGAGGATGCCGGTAAAACATGGAAAAATATTGGCTTGAAAGATGGCCGACACATCACCAACATCATCGTGCATCCCACTGATCCCAATATTGTTTGGGCGGGGGTCATGGGGCACCTGTTTGGGCCCAATGCAGAAAGGGGCGTATTCAAGACCACAGATGGTGGGAAGACATGGAAAAAAGTATTGTATGTCAATGACCAGACTGGTTGCGCTGATCTTGTTGTTGAACCGGGAAATCCTTCTGTCATGTATGCTGGAACCTGGCGTTTGATCCGCACACCCTACAGTTTAGAGAGTGGTGGCGAAGGAAGCGGTTTGTGGAAAAGTACAGATGCTGGTGAAACCTGGACAAATATCACGGCTGCAAAAGGCCTGCCAAAAGGCACATGGGGAATTGTTGGTGTGGCCATCGCCCCATCCAATACCGATAAGATTTATGCCATCATTGAAAATGCCAAAGGTGGATTGTACATGAGTGCTGATGGTGGACAGTCTTGGGCTTTGCAAAGCAGTGACAACAATATCCGCCAGCGTGCCTGGTATTATTCAAAAGTGTTTGTTGATCCCAAAAACGAGAACCTTGTTTATTGCCAGAATGTAAATTTCATGAAAAGCCGTGATGGTGGAAAGACTTTCCAGTCTTTACGCACACCTCATGGAGACCATCATGATCTTTGGATAGACCCCGAAGATGGAAAGCGCATGATTGTTGCCGATGACGGCGGTGCGCAGGTGAGTTTTGATGAAGGGAACAACTGGAGCAGCTACATGAACCAGCCCACCTCACAATTGTATAGGGTGAGCACTGACAATTCCTTCCCTTACCGCATTCTGGCTGCACAGCAAGACAATTCCACCTTGCGTATCCGCTCTGCCACCTATGGATCGTACATCACTGAACAAGACTGGGATGTAACAGCTGGTGCAGAAAGTGGATATGTTGTAGCAGATCCAACCAATCCCGACATCGTTTATGGGGGCAACTATGGTGGCTATCTGTCCCGCTTGGACCACAAGACAGGAGAGAACCGCGCCATATCCGTATGGCCTGATAACCCGATGGGAGCAGGAGCAGATGTATTGAAATTCCGTTTCCAATGGAACTTCCCCATCTTCTTTTCCCCCCACAATCCCAAGCGTTTGTATTGTGCAGGCAATGCCTTGTTCATGACAGAAAATGAGGGTGCCAGTTGGACGCAGATTTCACCAGACCTCACCACCAACGACAAGGCCAAACAAGTTTCCAGCGGTGGCCCCATCACCCAGGACAATACCTCCGTTGAATACTATTGTACCATTTTTACCGCTACAGAAAGCAGTTTGGAAAAGGACCTGCTCTGGACCGGTAGTGATGATGGCCTGGTCAATATCAGCCGCGACGGTGGAAAAAACTGGAGCAATGTTACGCCCAAAGATGCGCCGAAGTGGATGATGTGGAATGCCATAGAAACCGATCCATTCAAAAAAGGGGGAGCATATATCACCGGCACCCGCTATAAGCTGGATGATTATACCCCTTATATCTACAAAACAGAAGACTATGGCCAAACCTGGAAACTGATCACTGCGGGCATCGATCCCATGCATTTTACCCGGGTGATGCGGGCAGATCACAAGCGAGCAGGACTGCTTTATGCAGGTACGGAATTTGGCATGTATGTAAGCTATGATGATGGTGCCAGCTGGCAGTCGTTCCAATTGAACCTTCCTGTTGTTCCCATCACAGACCTGACCATCAAAAACAATGACCTGATTGTGGCAACCCAGGGCAGGGCCCTTTGGATCATTGATGATTTAACACAGATTCAGCAAATGGATCCATCCATCAAATCCAAACCACTGCATGTTTTTTCTGTCAATCATGTGTTAAGGATGCCGCCTGTATTCAGCAGATGGGGCGCAATGGCAGGTACACCCGCCAATGCAGCAATGAATCCGCTCAAAGGTGCTGTCATCAATTTCAATGCCAGCAATCCAACAGATTCAAGCACAGGATCTGTGGCCATATATGACGCTAAAAAACAATTGATCAGCCGTTATACCAGCAGCGACAAGTCCAATCCGGTCAAGCTCTCCAAAGGCAGCAACCAGTTTGTTTGGGACATGCAATATCCTGCTGCCGAGCGCATCGAAGACCTTATCCTTTGGAATGGTGTTCCAGGTGCCACAACAGCCATCCCAGGCAATTATACAGCAGTAGTAAGGGTAGACAAGGATTCTGTTGAGGTTCCTTTTTCCATCTTGGCTGATCCCAATTACCACTGCTCTCAGGCCGATTATGAAGCCCAACACGATTTCCTGGTCAAAGTAAAAGGGAAGTTCTCTGAAACCATGAAAGGAATAAAGGATATCCGTCAGGCAAGAAACCAGATGAATGATTTCATCAGTAAACAAGGGGATGCTTGCCCCAAGGAGCTGAAAAAATTGGCGGACAGCCTCTCAAAATCCCTGACGGCGGTTGAAGAAAAATTGCACCAGACCAAGGCCAAAAGCGGACAGGATGTATTGAATTTCCCCATCCGTTTGGATGATAAACTTGGCGGTGTGTATGACATGGCCAGCAGCGGAAACATGGCCCCCAGCAAACAAGCAAAAGATGTTTTTGCAGTGCTTGCAGCAGAGGTTGATGTTGAGCTTACAAAACTAACATCCATCCTTGATGGTGGCTTGAAAGCCTTCAACAAAATGGTCAGGGAAAAAGAGCTGCCTGTAGTGGTCATTAAATAAGGCATTGACAAATTTTCATAAAACAAAAAGGAGCCAGGCATTTGCTTGGCTCCTTTTTTATGCTGTCAAGATCTTTCAATTCAATTGATGTCTTTTTACTTTACAACGGGCCTGACACCAGTGTTTCCACCGCCGTTCAGTGTCATATCATGCGGCTTGTTGGTTTTCCATGCGCCGCGGGTAAAATCAGGTACATCAATGGTTTTGGAACGTTTGGCAACTGATGCGCCACTGAGCGGGAATACGGAACTCCAAGCTGCAGCATCGTATACATCCTGATCCAATGGCAAGCCATTGCGCAGACAGTCAATCAATCTCCAGTCCATGATGAAATCCATTCCACCATGTCCGCCTACGTTTTTGGCGATCTCACCGATGTGTTTGACGATGGGTGGCGTATATTTTGCTTGCATGGCTTTCATATCTTCTTCCTTTAACCAGGAATGTCCAAGGGCAATGCGCTCAGGGCCAGGATATTTCTGTGCTGCGCCTTTGGTGCCGCTGACCAAATGAATCCTTGAGTAAGGACGAGGTGAAGAAACATCATGCTGAACCATCAGTGTTTTACCAAGATCAGACCTGATGATGGTGGTGTTCATGTTCCCTCTATAGGTTTTGCCAGTGTATTCCTTGAAGAAATCATCTTTGGCCGCCATCTCGTCTGCCAATTTGCCCAATGAAAAATCATTGGTGCTCATGCTCACCAGGTGATCGAATTTATCGCCACGGTTGATGTTCATGCATTGTGCAATCGGTCCCAGTCCGTGTGTCGGATAAAGACTTCCATTGTTCTGGATATTCTCTTTCAACCTCCACATGTCTGCATAGGCCTTCTTGTTGAAAAGATAGTCTTTGCTCAGGTCATGGATATAGGCACCTTCTGCATGCAGGATCTCGCCAAACAGGCCGTTGCGGGCCATGTTGAGCGTGAGCAATTCAAAGAAATCGTAGCAGCAGTTTTCGAGCATCATCATGTGCTTGCGGGTCTTTTCTGATGTTTCCACCAGTTCCCAGCACTCATCAATTGTTTTTGCTGCAGGCACTTCTGAAGCTGCATGTTTGCCATTTTTCATGGCATATACAGAAATGGGTGTATGCAGTTCCCATGGGGTGGTTACATAGACCAAATCGATATCATTGGATTCGCAAACAGCTTTCCAGCCCTCAGCACCAGCATAGGCTTTAGCCATGGGCAGGCCTTTCTTGGTCAATATTTTTTGTGCTTTGTCAACACGCTCTGGGTATTTGTCGCAGAGGGCCTTGATTTCAACACCATCGATATAACTCAGGCGGTCAACAGCACCAGGACCTCGGTTGCCAAGGCCAATAACAGCTACCCTGACGGTAGGCAATTTTGGGGCAGCATAGCCACACATGTTAAATGTTGATGGGGCAACAACAGGCATTGCAGCAGTGCTGGCAGCAAATCCATTTTCAGGAAGTGTAGAGACAATTGCTCCTGAACCCAGGGCAACATTGCGGATGAACGAGCGTCTGTTCGTACTCATTTTTAATGGGTTGAAATATGAAAACTAAAGATAAGGAAATCAGAGATTAAGCCAATAGTTCATCTTGAAGACAATCGCACGGTTCTTGTTTTTCATGAAAGGGTCTGTGAAATAGTTATCACTGTAGACAAGAAACAAGTCGCTCATGGGCTTGTAGCGCCATTGCAGGCGGCTGTTGATGTTAAAGTTGTTGCGTTGGTTGTTGTATTGCAGGAAAGTGGTCCAGAACAGGTTGTTGGAGAAGTTGATTTCAATCCTTGGAGCAACCAGGAAAAGTTTGTTGCTGCCATAGGGTTCAGGGAATGACAGGTTGGCTTGCTGAAGCGTCATGCTGAAGTTACCCCATGGTTGAACCCTGAGGGTCGCACTAATTTCGTACCGGAGGATTCTTCCATTGAAAAATTGTCCAGATTCCAGGTCGGCCCTGAAATAAAGTTTTTTTCTGCTATCGGTATTGTATGTCCAACCCAAGGTCGGTGCCACATACCGCCCCGGGGGGATCGGTTTTCCATCTGTGAAAGAAGTATTGAACAAGAGGTTGTTCACATTGTCATGTATGTGGAAGATCATGTTGGATGTGTTCTTGAAAAAAAATTGGAATTCAAGATCATGGCTTCTTTCATTCAAGCCGCCATCCAGGTTGTATACGAGAAAGTTCTCAAGCCTTACCTTGAGTTGATTGAGCAGTCCTTTTTTTGGGAAAAAAGTATAGCTGGTTTCATTGTATACCAGATAAAATCCTTTTCTGATGCTGGTATCCAACAGCGCATCATAGTTATCAACACGGTTGACAAATCCCATGTCAGCATAGTAGTTATCGGTAATACGACCGGCATCGGCAATGAAATTCAATTTTTTACTGAAATAGCCACCACCAACATTGCTATAGTTTTCCGGGGTCTTGATGGTTGATTTGTAAGATTGATGGTGCCCTGTCCATGCATTCCATTTGCCCGACTGGCTGATGAAGTTGTATTCCATACCGGCATTCCGGCCATATTGATCCATGGGGTCCTTGATCTTGCTGTTCCTGCCTTCGATGCCCTGACGGTTCAAAAAATACCCTTTCAGGATTGATCTTTTTTGTATCTGTTGATTGAAGCTGAAGGCTGTATAGTTTTGTGCGACCGTTTCTTCCGTTGCCCTGGTTTGTATGTTCATCAAGCCGATTCTGGTCTTTTCGCTGATGTTTCCACTGATTCTTGCGCCTGCAAGAATAGGGATCTTGTTGCCAAACTTGTCAAGCCCGATCGTCCTGGAATAGAAAGGTCTTATGGGTGGAATGCCATAGGTGGCAAACAGATCACTGTTTTCCAGGAAGAAAGTCCTGCGCTCTGGAAAGAAGATGTCGAACCTGGTCAAATTGGTAACCTGCCTGTCTACCTCTACTTGCGAAAAATCAGGATTGATCGTGAGGTCAAGATTAAGCGAAGAAGTCAGTGCCAGCTTTGCATCAAATCCTCCATTGAATTTTCCATTGGCTGGAAGATCATTCTCACGATCAGCATTGTATGCGCCGGTTGTGTAGGGTATAAGTGAGACATTGGATTTGGGAGCTGCCGGAGGATTGTCCCAGCGTATGGCTCCTGAATATCCAAAATCAAAAAAGTTGAAATTCAGTGGCATGTCTGTCCAACTGGAATATTCATTGTTCTTCAGATCAGCTCTCAAAACATTGAATCCCCATTTGCTGTTGCCTTGCTTGAACCGCAATGTGCTGAAGGGTATGGCAATTTCTGCGATCCAATGATCCTGGTGTCGGCTTGTTGCAGAGTACCATTTGTTGTCCCAGCTGAAACTCATCTCATCATCGGACTGTCCAACATTGACCAGGTCTTCTGTTTGAACATTATAGGGCGTGATAGAAAAGATGAATCCATTGGTGCGTTGATTTACAGGGTCCAATGCAATGGTGACTGCATCACTATCGTAAATACCCTGATCTCTTTTCAAGGTCTGGGCAACATAAAAACTCGTGTCCATGGCCTTGATGCCAAAATAAATGAACTGGTTGTCGTAAGTAACCCTGACGAAAGTTTTTCTTTTGGGACGGCCCTCATCGTTGGGCCATTTCATGAAAAAATCACGGGCCTCACCTGCCTCAGCCCAGTCTTTTTCATCCAGCATGCCATCAACCTTGATGGGTTCGGATGATTTTTTTATGTGCAGCTGAAACTGTTCCTGGAATTTCATGCCATCCTGTCCTGATGCAGTTGCTGTGCAAAAGAGAAAAAATAGGAACAATAGATGGTTGTGTCGTAGCATTTAAGGTTGTCTGCCCATTAGGGGTTGATACAAATTTCGTAAATTCCCTTCAGAGCTGCGTTGAAAATATTTCAGGTGGGTACAAAGCCTGATGGGTGGACATGAACCCTTCACTCCATTTTTTTATTATCTTGTCGATATGCTGTATCGTTTCGGATGGACTTTGATGTGGATCACTTTCAGGATCTTTTTTAGAAAGATCGATGTGTTGGGCGCAGAAAAATTGCAGCACGGGAAACCTGCCATCCTGATTGCCAATCATCCTGCCTCATTCCTTGATGCCATGGTGTTGGCTGTTTTTTTGGGAAGGCCGATTCATTTTTATGTTCGGGGCGATATATTTTCTCACCCGCTTGTTTACAGGATACTGACTAGGTTGCACATGATTCCCATTTTCAGCCGGGAACATGGAACCGGAAATCTTGCAAAGAACAAGGCAACCTTTGATCGGGGAAGAAAACTGCTTTCAGCAGGAAACCTGTTGTTGATTTTCCCTGAAGGTTTCAGCAGGCAGTCCAAACAGGCGGAACCCTTTAAAAAAGGAGCCGCCAGGGTGGCCTTGCAGACAGCATTTGATGATGGAAAGGCAGACCATCTTTGCATCCAGACCATTGCCTTGAACTATTCGCATCATGGCTTTGGGGCAAATCTTTTCATCAGGGTGGGAGATACCTTGGAGCTGGGTGGATACGAGACTGCATATCGCGATTTCCCTGCACAAGCAGTGAACAATCTCACGGCAGACATGCAGGCGCTTTTTGAAAAAAATGTGATTCACCTCAGAAAAGGTGAAAGGACAGAAACTGCAGAGACTGTTATGCGCATGGCTTATCATGATCAAGCCGAAAACAAGGAGGGTTATTTTTGGGCATCCAGGAATATCTGTGAAAAGTTGGTTGACATGGATGATGAAACCTATGCTGCCTTTCAATCAAAGCTGGAGCGATATCATCAACTGCTTACAGCAAATAAAATCGATGATATTTCCGTGTCGGCCAATGCAGGACAATCAAAAAGCAATCGGCCCAACCTGTTTTTATTGTCGCCATTCTTTGCATTGGGAACAATCATCTGGTGGATCCCGGGAAAGATCAGCAAATGGATAACCGATAAAACCGTTACCCGCATTGATTTCTATACAAGCGTGTACAACGGAGTGCTTGGTTTTATGGGCCTGATCTGGTGGGTGCTCTGGAAAATTATATTTTGGATGACGGGTCAAAAACTGCTTTGGTTCTTGATGTTTGTATCACCGGCATTTTGTTATGTAGCACTGGAATGGATTGACCGCTACGCCAGACAGAAGGCTGAATTCCAGTTTAATTCATTGCTAAAAAAAGATGCAGCATGCATTGATCAAATGAAACAGTTGAGAAAAGAAATTATCTTGTCATAAAACTGCGATATTTTTCTCTTTTCGGAGAGCAATAGGCAATTAATCTTGGCATTTGTTGATGTGTCAATCCTCCAACAAGTCTGGCCTTTTTTCTTCCGTTCTTTTCAAAGCCTGGTCATAGCGCCAGTCTTCAATTTTTTTATGATCTCCACTCATGAGTACATCAGGCACTTTCCAACCCCGAAAGTCAACTGGCCTGGTATACACAGGTGGTGCAAGCAGATTGTCCTGGAAAGAGTCAAACAGGGCAGAGGTTTCATCATTCAGTACGCCAGGAATCAACCTGCCAATGGCATCAACAATGACCGCTGCAGCAAGCTCACCTCCACTCATCACAAAATCCCCAATGGAAATTTCTTTGGTGATATAATGGTCACGGATGCGCTGGTCAATGCCCTTGTAATGGCCACAGATGAACAACAATGATTTTTTGAGCGATAGCCCATTGGCCATGCCCTGGTTGAAGACTTCACCGTCTGGTGTCAGGTAGATGATTTCATTGAATTCGTGCAATGCATGCAGTTCTTCAATGGCATTGGCCAGGGGTTCGCACATCATGACCATTCCGGCGCCTCCGCCAAATTGGTAATCATCCACCATGCCATATTCATTGACGGCCCACTTGCGGAGCTGGTGAACGGTGATGTTCAGTAAACCTTTTGCTGCTGCACGTTTCATGATGGAATGTCCAAATGGACTTTCCATTAACTCGGGGACTACGCTGATGATGTGGATGTTCATGTTGGCTCAATATGTGGCAACAGTTGTTGCAAGGATTATTTTATTTGAATGGATGCAGTTCCAATCGATCAATCATCCAGTGCTAAAAAATCTCCGAGGTCCCTTCGCTCTTTTTTGGTGGGTCTTCCAATTTTGGAAGGCCTTTTCCCGGAGAAGAAAGAAGCAGACTGGTAGGCAATGCGTTCCACCTCTTCCGGTGGGGTAAGATCCTCGTAATATTTGATGGCTTCACTGTATTGCACCCTGGTATGCAACAAGGAAATGACCTTGATGGTCCATTTTTTCTCTTCTGCTTTGACCTCATAAATGTCTCCAGCCTTTACCCCCCTGGAGGCCTTTACGCTTTCCTCATTCATCTTCACCCTTCCTTTTTCACATGCCGCACTGGCAGATGTTCTTGTTTTGAACAGCCGGATTGACCAAAGGTATTTGTCCAGGCGGAGTTTCTCTTTTTCCATTTTATTGCTTCCATTACAAAATTAACCATTTGAGTATAAGTGAACTTTCCTATTTTTAGTTTCAAGTCAAATACAATGAAAAT
>CANEWJ010000052.1 GCA_947442625.1 Chitinophagaceae bacterium | reverse complement strand
CCAGGAGGAACAGAAAAAATCAAGTTTACAGAGGCAAGGCGGTCCACTTTCCTGAGTGCAGACAGGATTATTGGAGGCACGGGTCTTCAAATGGGATGGAACGAGATGAAGTTTTCCCCAGGGGCATATGCAAAAGGTGCGCTTCGTTTTGATTGGGCAAGGTTCAACCAGGTTGTTTCTGCCATCGAAGTTGGCTTTGGTTTCGATTATTATACCCAAAAAATCGTCCAGATGGTTGACAATCCTGGGAAGTCATTTTTCCCTACAGGATCCATCGGATTGGTTTTTGGTAACCGCAAGTGATGTACCTTCGTGCTTTATTTATCCCATGAGTTGTGATGCACATACTGCAGGATCCATTCCTGAACAAAAGCAAAAAAAGCCTGATTGGTTAAGGGTTCGTCTTCCTGTAGGCGAAGGATACAAACACGTTCGATCAATTGTTGATACCCATAAATTGCATACCATCTGCGAGAGTGGAAACTGCCCAAACATGGGAGAGTGCTGGGGGGCGGGTACTGCAACTTTTATGATTCTTGGAAATATTTGTACCAGAAGCTGTGGTTTCTGTGCAGTAGCTACCGGCAGGCCTGACGCAGTTGATTGGGATGAGCCACAACGCGTCGCGGAGGCCATTCACCTCATGAAAGTAAAACATGCTGTCATTACCTCTGTTGACCGTGATGAATTGCCTGATGGCGGTAGCAATATCTGGTTCAATACCATCAAAGCGGTAAAATCACTCAATCCTGACACAACCCTTGAAACCCTGATACCTGATTTCAAAGGAATTGATGATCAGATCCAAAGAATCATTGATGCTGCTCCTGAAGTGGTGTCTCATAATATTGAAACGGTAGAGCAACTTACCCGAAAAGTGAGGATCCAGGCCAAATATTGGAGAAGCATGGAAGTGTTGAGAAAATTGAAGCAAGGTGGCATGAGAACCAAATCTGGCATCATGCTTGGATTGGGAGAGCAAAAAGAGGAAGTCGTTCAGACATTGAAAGACTTGGCTGCCAATGGAATTGATGTTGTAACCATCGGCCAATATCTTCAACCAACCAGAAAACACCTGCCCGTTCAGCGCTTTGTTCATCCGGATGAATTCAATGAATACAAGGAAATTGGTTATGGGTTGGGTATCGATTATGTTGAAAGTGGGCCACTTGTGCGATCATCCTACCACAGTGAAAAGCATGTGATTTCTGGCTACGGTAAGATGGCTTGGGCAAAAGAAAAAGCATTGCTACAATCAAACTGACTGCCATAGCCCCAGTGAAACTGCTTTCAATGGATGATTAGTTTTCCCAGGCCAGTGCGCTGGCACCAAGAATTGCAGCATCAGATTCCTTTAGGTGACTTACAAGTATCTTGACCTTGTTTTGGAATACCTGAATCAGGTTTTCTTCCATGTGTTTTCTGGTAGGCTTCAAGATCAAGTCTCCGGATTTGGTCAGTCCACCAAACAAGATGATGGCTTCAGGACTACTGAACATAACAGCATTGGCCAAAGCCAGTCCTAAAATTTTTCCTGTGAACTCAAATATTTCCAGCGCCAGTTTATCTCCCTTGATGGCGGCATCGTACACCACTTTTGAATCAAGGGTTTCCTTGTCGGCGGTTCTCAATAAACTATCCTCGGTACTGTTTTCAAGCATTTCAAGCGCTGTCAGCCTTACGCCGGTGGCAGATGCATAGCTTTCCAAAGAACCGCGTTTGCCTGTGCCCTGGTGCATTCTTCCATCAGGAATTACAATGGTATGGCCTAATTCGCCGGCAAACCCATCATGACCATACATGAGCTGGCCATTGGCAACGATCCCACTTCCTACACCTGTTCCAAGGGTAATCATGATGAAATCACGCATTCCTTTTGCTGCGCCATACATCATTTCTCCGATGGCGGCCGCATTGGCATCGTTGGTTAAGGTAACAGGAAGTTGAAATTTTTCACTCATCATTTTGGCGATGGGAATGACCCCACTCCAAGGTAGATTTGGTGCATATTCGATATTCCCGGTATAGAAATTTCCATTGGGTGCGCCAACACCAATGCCACGAATTCTTCCTATTCCACCTGCTTTTTCAATGAGTTCACCCAAGTGATTATGCAGTTCATCGATATAACCATCAATTTCCCTGTGTTTTTTGGTAGACATTTCACCAGAGAAAAGCACGTTTCCATCTTTGTCTACAATCCCAAATTTTGTTCCTGTTCCTCCAATATCTATGCCAATGGCCAAAGGTTGATGTGCACTCATTTTATCTTTTTGAAAAAAACAATAAAAAAACAGCCACTTTTCAGTGGCTGCCAAGATACAAATAAATCAGTTCAAATTAATGGGATGCAGCAACTTGTGCATCAACATCCAGACCCTGTTTTTTCAGTACAGACCTTGTTTGAATAGCGTGCCATGCCAGGTAGGCAAAACAGGCCAATGGAACAAGATATGAGAGTTGGGTGAAAGTATATACGTTGGCGTCACCAGAAGGATCCAGGTCGATGATTGAACCCTGGGTAGGAGGAATGATGGCCCCACCAAGGATCATCATGATCAGGAATGCGGAACCCTGACTGGTATATTTGCCTATTCCATTCACGGCAAGTGCAAAAATGCAAGGCCACATCACTGCCGTACAAAGTCCGGTACTGATGATGGCATAATTGGCCAACATACCGGTGGTTGTGATGGAAATCAGCATGGCAACGGCAGCAAGAACCGAAACTGTCAGCAACAATTTAACCGGCTTGTCTTCAGCATAGAGAAAAGCAATGACTGCAATGGCTATGCAAACCGGATACATGGCAAATTCACTGATTTCATTTCCTTTGATGATGTTTACAAGGAGAATTAATCCAAAAGCAGCAAAGGGCACAACAATCACAAGGATTCGCTTGACCATTTTGCTGAAGTTGAATACACTGACAGCACCGGTCCACCTGCCGATCATCATTGATCCCCAATAGAGAGAAATGAGATGGGAGATTTGAGAGTCTTCTTTGCCGCCAAAAGCATTTTTCTTGAGCAAAGCACCGAAGTTGTTGTCAATGGTCACTTCGACACCTACATAAATAAAAATGGCAATCATTCCCAGCACCAGCTGAGGGTAAGCCATGGCACCCCATCCCGTAGGGTTCTTTTTTGCTGTAACCATGGTCCAAAAAAGAATAATCAATATAATTATCAGTGAACCACTGATGATGACACTTTTCTCAAGCCCAGTAACCGTTTTTGCCCAGTCTGCGAACAGCACAGGTAGGAAGATGGCACCGATGATCAACAATACATACATGGCCTTGGGACTTTTTTCCAGTTTCTCATCTGAAGTAGTCTTGGGTAGCTTTGCATAGGCAAAAATCAGGGCTGCAATGATGAACAGTCCTGCAAGGAAGAAATAAAGTGTTTGGATGTTTTCAATCGAAGCAGACTTACCACTGTCAAGGCTTCCGAAAAGCAGATAGCTGACTACCAGTGGTCCGAGCAAGGTACCAAATGAATTTACGCTACCTCCCATGTTCAGCCGGTGAGCACCAGTTTCTGGAGATCCCAATCCAATGGCAAAAGGCTGAGCAGCAGTTTGTTGTAGTGAGAAGCCTAAAGCAATGATAAAGAAGGATACAAGTACCAGCCCAAAGGTGGCATTCCCAGAGCCGCTGATGTATGCAAGTGCGAGGGCACCTACAACCGAAATCAACAACCCGTAAATGATTCCTTTTTTATATCCAATCTTGTTCAACAAGTCGGTTCCTGTAATGGTGGAGAAAACATAAAGTATCAACGATCCATAAAAATAAGCACCATAGAATGCAGAACCGATCAACTGTGACTGGATCTGATCAAGGTTAAAAAAAGTTTTGCAAAATGGGATGAAAATGCTGTTGGATGCAGCTACAAATCCCCAGAAAAAGAAAACGATGATCAGCACACCGAATTGAGACCACTTTGTTTGTTGGTTCATATGGAAGGTTGTTTTATGAAGGCTCAAAATAATTATATTTATTTACGTACAAAACTTTTTGTTATCAACAATTGCATTTGATTTAGTGGTAAATTTAAAAAAATCAAAGGAAGCCAAGATGGACATCATACATATCAGTGCAGAATGTTATCCTGTGGCCAAAGCAGGTGGCTTGGGTGATGTAGTGGGTTCGCTTCCCCGATTTCAAAAAGAATTAGGGCATCATACAAAGGTTCTAATGCCCATGTACAGGACTGCTTATCTGTATAAACATGATTGGGAAGTGGTGCACAAGGCATCCACCAACCTTGGCCATAGGGGCTTTGATTACACCGTGATCAAAGAAAAAACCAATGCACAAGGATTTGAATTGTTTCTGATTGACATCAATGGGTTGCTAGACAGGGAAAATGTTTATGGTTACGGCGATGACACGGAGCGTTTCTGTGCTTTTCAGATTGCGGCTGTTCATTGGATGAATGCATGGGATGTACTGCCACAGGTGGTTCATGTGCATGATCACCATACAGCCCTTGTACCTTTCATGATGCAACATTGTTATGCATTCAAAAGACTCCAATATATCCCTGCAGTTTTAACCATTCACAATGCACAGTACCAAGGATCTTTCAGCTGGGATAAGACAATGTATATTCCCCAGTGGGACAGCTGGAAAAGGGGGTTGCTTGAATGGCAGGGTAGCATCAATCCATTGGCATCAGGTATCAAATGTTCGTGGAAAGTAACTACTGTGAGCAATTCCTATCTCTATGAACTGAGGCACATGAGCAATGGGTTGGAACCGCTGTTTGAATATGAAAAAGGCAAATGCACAGGCATTTTGAACGGTATCGATTATACCGTTTGGAATCCAAACAATGACAAATACCTGACTGAACATTTCTCTGTCCATGATGCTGACGCTGGTAAAGAAAGGAACAAGCGTATCCTCTGTGAAAGATTCGGATTGGATCCCCAAAAACCACTTTTTATTTTTATAGGCAGGTTGGTTGGAGAAAAAGGTGCAGACCTGCTGCCACAGGCCATTGCAGACAGTTTCAAATTCATTGGAAGAAAGATGAATTTCCTGGTGTTGGGCAACGGAAATGCTGCAACAGAATCCCAATTGATTAAGCTACAATCAATTTCCCAGGGTGATTACAATGTTTTTATTGGTTATAATGAAACACTGAGCCACCAAATGTATGCTGGCGCTGATTTTCTTTTCATGCCATCCAGGGTTGAACCCTGTGGCCTGAACCAGCTATATGCCATGCGATACGGCACCATTCCAGTAGTGAGAAGTACTGGTGGCCTCAAAGACACTGTCATTGATGTTGGTGACACCGGTGGATATGGCATCACTTTTCATGATGCTACAGTGGGAGACGTCACCCACGGCATTTACCGTGCAGTTTCTCTTTACAAACAAAAAGAAGTTTTTCGCAGTATCAGAGAAAAGATCATGACCTTAGACTTCAGTTGGCATCGCAGTGCAGCCGAATATATTTCCCTTTACCAAAGTTTTCAGTAAATTAGACAATATTCAACCAGACCATGGACAAGAACGTAATAGCAGTTATACTCGGCGGAGGGGCAGGATCAAGATTGTCTCCTTTGACATCAACCAGAAGCAAACCTGCCGTTCCCATTGCAGGAAAATACAGGCTTGTGGACATTCCCATTTCCAATTGTCTGAATTCAAATATTGGAAGGATGTATGTGTTGACACAGTTCAACTCGGCTTCTTTGAACAAGCATATCAAAAATACATACCATTTCAGTGCCTTTAGCTCAGCATTTGTAGACATCATTGCTGCTGAACAAACTCCTGATAACCCTACTTGGTTTCAAGGTACGGCGGATGCAGTAAGACAATCCTTGAGGCATATCAACCAGCAGGACTTCAGCCATGTCCTGATTCTTTCTGGAGACCAATTGTACCAAATGGATTTTCAGGAAATGATCAATAACCATGTCAACAGCAAGGCCGATATTTCAATTGCAACCATACCGGTCAATGCCAAAGAAGCCACTGAGTTTGGCATCCTCAAAAAAGGCGAGGGAGGCATCATTGAAGCCTTTATTGAAAAACCAAAGGCTGAATTGTTGTCAGATTGGGTAAGCGATACAGGCGAAGCCATGCATACACAAGGTAGAAATTACCTGGCAAGCATGGGTATCTATATTTTTGGTCGACAGGTTTTGTTCGATCTTCTTCAGGAAGAAATCAAAGATGCCACCGATTTTGGTAAGGAGATCATCCCATATTCCATCAGCAAGCACAATGTTGTCAGCTTTCAGTACGAGGGCTATTGGACCGATATCGGAAACATTCATTCTTTCTTTGAGGCCAACCTG
The DNA here is from genome assembly GCA_947442625.1 of Chitinophagaceae bacterium. Lineage (GTDB taxonomy): Bacteria > Bacteroidota > Bacteroidia > Chitinophagales > Chitinophagaceae > Pollutibacter. Next base: position 8,700 of record CANEWJ010000052.1, on the reverse strand, counting down.
GCCCTAACGCAGGATGTGCCTGAATTCAACCTGTTTGACAACAACAAAGCCATTTATACCAGGGCAAGGATGTTGCCTCCTGCAAAGATCAGTGGTACTACACTTGAGAAAACCATTGTTGCTGAAGGATGCATCATCAATGCCTCACGGGTAGAAAATTCTGTGCTTGGCATCAGAACCAGGATTGGGTATGGGTCCACCATTGTAAGTTGCTATATCATGGGTACTGATTTTTACGAAACTTTAGATGAGATGAATACCTCTGTGAGCAATGGACTACCCAAACTCGGTATCGGTGAACGCTGTTATATCAAAAATTCTATCATTGATAAAAACTGCAGGATTGGTAACGATGTACGCATCAATGGTGGCAAACATTTGGCCAATACGGAACATCAGCTGTATGCTATCAAGGAAGGCATTGTTGTGGTCAAAAAAGGGGCAGTCATCCCTGATGGTTTTGTCATTTAAGGTATTACCCTTCCACTGATTTGTCAGCTTTTATGTATATTTAGGTTGTGTGTGTATTTTACACACATTAACCAATCGCTTTCATATGCAAAATCCAACAATTCCCACTGTAGAAAAGGGTAAGTCAGCACTCGGTTTTTGGCAGATCTGGAACATGTGTTTTGGTTTTTTTGGTATACAGTTTGGCTGGAGCCTGCAGATGGGCAACATGAGTGCCATCTATGAATTCCTTGGTGCACAGCCTGAGGAAATTCCAGGACTTTGGCTCGCAGCACCGATGACAGGGCTGCTTGTACAACCCATCATCGGTTATTTGAGTGATAGAACCTGGCATCCAAAATGGGGAAGGAGAAGACCTTATTTTTTGATTGGAGCGATATTAAGCTCAGCCGCACTTTTTTTCATGCCCAATTCACCAACAGTTTGGATGGCGGCAGGTACGCTTTGGATTTTGGATTCCAGCATCAATGTGTCCATGGAACCTTTCAGGGCCTTTGTTGCCGATAACCTTAATGAGAAACAACGTTCTTTCGGCTATGCCATGCAAAGCATGTTTATTGGTGCGGCATCGTTTATTGCCGGATTTCTTCCGAAGCTACTGGTCGATTGGTTTGGCATTTCCAGAACAAAAATAAATGGTGGTATACCGGAAAACATTGTTTGGTCTTTTTATATCGGTGCTGCTGTTTTCCTTATTGCGGTACTCGTTACTGTTTTCAAAAGTAAGGAATATCCACCCGATGAAACCCAGTTGGCATTAGACAGTAGTGGTAATATTTTTCAGGAGATTTTTGATGCCATCATCAACATGCCTGCTCAAATGAAACGATTGGCCCTGGTTCAGTTTCTTACCTGGCCAGGTCTTTTCCTGATGTGGTTTTATTACAGTACTGGCGTAGCGGTCAACATTTTTGGTGGTGATGCCAAAGCTGCTGAGGGTTCTGTTGCATCCCTCAGGTTTACAGAGGGTTTGGAGCTTGCCAATGCAACCTCTGCCATCCTCAACCTGGTAACCTTTGTTTTTGCCTTTTCCATTCCTTTTATTGTTTCCAAAATTGGAAAAAAATTAACCCATACCATTTGTCTTCTTATCGGTGGGATAGGGTTGATTTCTGTCAACATGATAGAACAAGCAAACGTGCTCTATATTTCAATGGGCATGGTTGGCATTGCATGGGCATCCATCCTTTCAATGCCCTATACCATCCTTGCTGGAAGCATACCTCCACAAAAAATGGGTATTTACATGGGTATCTTCAATTTTTTCATTGTTCTTCCAGAAATCATAGCTTCACTGAGTTTTGGCAGCATCATGGAAAATTTTCTGAACAATGACCGTTTAGCAGCTGTAACCATTGGGGGGATCTTGCTGATTACTGCTGGTATTATTTGTGCTCTTATTGTTAAAGAAGAAAAAAACTGATATGCAATCAACCAGGCTGTTTTTTTTATCCTTCTTGTTCGTATTGCTTTCTTCAATTTCATTGGCTGTTGAAGCCATCAATGTTTACCCAACCCATTGGTGGGTTGGAATGAAGAGCAACAAACTTCAGCTGATGGTCAACACTGATCATGATTTGCCCAAAGCCGTAAAAGTAGCTGGTAATGGTCTTCGCATAATTAAAGTATCTCAGCCTGAAAACAAACATTACGTATTCATCGATCTCGTCATTCTTCCCAATGCACAACCTGGAAAATTCAGGTTCAGTTTTTCCAATGGAAATTTTTTTGAGTATGAACTGAAACCAAGGAATAAATCCCGGGGTGGTGCAAAACACCAGGGCGTCAACGCATCTGATCTCATTTATCTGATCATGCCCGACCGATTTGCCAATGCAGACCCGAGTAACGATCAATTTGATGATCTCAGGGACAATTCTTCCGACAGAAACAATCCCTATGCCAGGCATGGTGGTGATTTGGCTGGGGTTGTATCAAAACTTGACTATCTGAAGAATATCGGTGTCACTTCCATTTGGATGACACCTATTTTGGAAAACAACATGCCCAAAATGCAGGAAAACCAGTGGGTGATGAGTGGTTATCATGGTTACTGGATTACGGATCATTATAAGATTGACAAGCGGTTTGGAGGAAATGATGGGTACCGAAATCTGGTAAAGATTGCACATGAGAAAGGGTTGAAGATAATTCAGGATGCTGTGTACAACCATGTTGGATCCTATCACCATACAGTGCTGGATTTGCCCATGAGAGACTGGCTTAACCAATGGCCATCATATACAGGAGCCAACCACAGGGAAGAAGTTTTCATTGATCCCTATGCGGCCCCATCTGAGAAGCAAAGCATGATTGGGGGATGGTTTGTTCCACACCTTCCAGACCTCAACTTGGCCAATCCTTATTGTGCCAGTTTTGTGATTCAAAGCAATATCTGGTCTACTGAAGAATTTGGCATTGATGGGTGGAGGGTTGATACCTACAAATATTGTGATGAAAAATTCCTGAACACCATCAATGCAGCACTTCTTAATGAGTTTCCTTCATTGACAGTTTTTGGTGAAGCCTGGACCAATACCGTTGCTGCCAGTGCCTATTTCACCCAAAACAACATCAATGCGCCATTCAAGCACCAGATCAAAGGGGTAACGGATTTCCCGCTGAGCAATGCTCTTTATGATGGCCTGAACCAGCCATTTGGATGGACGGATGGCATCACCAAGGTGTATATGACCCTGGCACAAGACCTGCTTTACAAGGACCCCATGACCAACTGCATATTCCTGGACAATCATGACATGAACAGGTTTTACTCCATGGTGGGTGAAGACCTGGCCAAGTACAAGATGGGACTTGGCTTGTTGCTGACCATGCGCGGAATCCCGCAAGTGTATTATGGAACTGAAATCCTGATGAAGAACTACAAGGATCCCAATGATGCTGCAGTAAGAAAAGATTTTCCAGGTGGTTGGTTGGCAGACACAACCAATAAATTCAACAGTTCGTCTTTAGCGCCAAAAGAAATGGAAGCTTTTACCTATTTTAAACAATTGGCCAATTTCAGGAAGAACAGCCCCGCCATCAAACAAGGATCCTTTAAGCAATACATTCCACAAAATGGGGTCTATGTGTATTTCAGGCTGCATGAAAAACAAAAACTCATGTGTATTGTCAATTCAACAGCAGAAAATCTACTCATTTCAATGGATCGCTTCGATGAAGTCTTGACCGGAACTACAGGTCTGGTCAATGCCATGACTGGTAATGTTATCACAAAACCATCTAGATTAGTTATTCCTTCAAAGTCATTTCAGATATTTGAATTGAAGAATTAATCCAGTTGAATGCATCATTCCAAAGAAAAAGAGACCAGTCCAAAACCATATGAGGAGGTTCATTTTGTTGAAACTTCAGGACCAGTCTGGAACTATTCTTTATTTTCAGAAGAAACGATCACCAATTTTCAACAAGGCACCCTCTACAATGCCTATCAATTTTTTGGAAACAAACAAATAGAAGTTTTAGGAACCGCGGGTACCTATTTTGCCGTTTGGGCACCCAACGCAACGAGGGTAAGCATTGTAGGGAATTTCAACAACTGGCAAGATGGGATTCATCCATTGTTCGTCAGATTGGATAAATCTGGTATCTGGGAAGGGTTTATTCCCAATTGCAAGAGGGGAGAAGTATACAAATACTCCATCCATGGTTTCGAAGGAAAAATCATGCAAAAGGGCGATCCCTACGCTCATTTTTGGGAAAAGAAACCCCTCACCGCCAGCATTACCTGGAATTTTGAATATGATTGGAAGGACTTGCAGTGGATGGATACCAGAGAAGAACACAATTCATTGGCATCTCCCTATTCGGTTTACGAAGTACATTTGGCCAGCTGGATGAGGCCTGACCCTTTTGATGAGGAATCTTATTTCAGTTACTGGCAAATTGCCCAACGCTTGGTTCCTTATGTAAAACAGATGGGATTCACGCATGTGGAGTTGATGCCTGTGATGGAGTATCCATTTGATGGCAGTTGGGGGTATCAAGGCACAGGATATTTTGCACCCACTTCCCGTTTTGGCAATCCGGAGGAATTCATGGCCATGATTGATTTTTTTCACCAGGAAGGCATAGGGGTTATCCTCGATTGGGTACCATCCCATTTCCCTTATGACAGCCATGGACTTTTCATGTTTGATGGTACGCATACCTATGAATATGCAGACATGCGCAAAGGCTATCATCCAGACTGGAACAGTTATATTTTCAATTACAAGCGGGGAGAGGTAAGGTCATTTTTGATCAGCAATGCCCGCTTCTGGCTGGACAAGTTCCATGTTGATGGCCTGCGGGTAGATGCTGTTTCTTCTATGCTCAAGTTAGATTATTCAAGAAACGATGGAGAATGGGAGCCCAATGAATTTGGTGGAAATGGAAACATGGAAGCTATTGCCTTTTTGAAGGACATGAACCAGATGGTTTATCGGGATTTTACCGGAGTCCAAACAATTGCAGAGGAGGCTACCAACTGGCCTGGCGTTTCCAAGCCTACCTATGCAGATGGACTGGGATTTGGCATGAAATGGATGATGGGCTGGATGCACGATACCCTCCGTTACTTCAAGCAGGATCCTTTGTACCGTCCATTCCAGCAAAATCAATTGACGTTTAGCATGATGTATTATCAAGATGAAAACTTCATGCTTCCCCTCAGCCACGATGAGGTGGTGCATGGAAAATCTCCCATGATATACAAAATGCCGGGTGATGAGTGGCAGAAATTTGCCAACCTAAGGCTGCTCTATACTTATATGTTTGCTCACCCAGGAGCAAAACTCCTTTTCATGGGCAATGAATTTGCGCAGACCGAGGAATGGAATTACAAGACTTCCTTGCGATGGGATTTAATAGAACATCCAAGCCATGCCGGAATGAAAGCCTGTGTGGCTGCATTGGCACACCTGCTGAAACAGGAACCAGCCCTTTATGAACAACAATTCAATCCTGAAGGGTTTGCTTGGCATGATCTAGACCATAGGGAAGAATCAGTGATCTGTTTCAGGAGAATGTCTACAACTGATAACCAGGAGTTGATGATTGTTTTGAACATGACACCCCAAGAAAGGCTTGGGTGGAGATTAAGCGTAAGTTCTTCAGACCAATGGACGGAAATATTCAACAGCGATGAAATAAATTACTGGGGTACCGGAAACTACGTAAACAATACTGTCATTTGCCCTATTTATCAAACAAATGCAGATTTGCATGAAATAAATATCTCACTGCCTCCGTTAGGTGGATGTATTCTGAAAAGAATCAATCCGAACCTAAATCCATCCTAATGAAAAAGTTAATCGTTTTGGCTATTGCCATTATTTTAACATTTGTTGGTTTTGCAAACAGTACCGATGACAGCGTAAAAGTGCTTATGCAGAAAGCAAAAATCGAACAGGAAGCTGGTCGACACAAATTGGCCCTTGAATACCTGCAACAAGTTGTAGCAATAAACCCCAACTTGATAGAAGCCCAGAGAGCACTCGGCATTGCAGCACTAGAAGTACGGCATTTTGATCTTGCCCGCCAGTCTTTCCTCACTGTTCTGGCTTCTCAACCCAACGATGCAATTTCCTTAGAGAAGGTTACTGAGGTTTTCTACAATTTCCGCAAATGGGACGATGCCATCAAATATGGCCAGAAATTACTGGCCCTAAAGATTGGCAAGCGGGTTAATTTAATGATTGGCAGGAGCATGTATGAGAAAGAAGATTTTGCACAGTGTTTCAAATACCTCGAAGCGGCCTTCGTTGAAGAACCTAAGAATGCGGAGATTCCTACCATGTTTGCAAGGGCCCTGGTAGACATGAGCAACTTCAAAGCTGCTGCAAGGTATTACCTGGAAGCATTAAACATTGATACTGCCAACAACAGGCTGATGAACGAATTGGGCATGACCTATTCTGCCATGAACGATGAAAAGACGGCGGTAAAATATTATGAAATGGCCATGGAAAAAGGATACAAGGTTGACAACAATTTTGTTGAAAATCTTTCCAACTCCTATATCGCAGTTGGTATGCCCCAAAAAGGAATGCAGATGTTGTTGAAATTGCTTGAGAAAAGGCCCGGTGATATTGATTTGCTGAACAATGTTGCCAACAATTACTATACCCTTGGTAACTACAAAGAAGCCATCAATTACTGGGACAAGGTACTGTATCTTGACAGGCAGGAAGCAAGAGCCCTTTACATGATTGGTATGTGCTATATCAAAATGGGTGACAAGAACAAAGGCGCTACACTTTGCAATAAGGCCATCGAAATGGATCCCAGCCTGAAACAATTCAGGAACGTTAGTGGTGGCCCTTTCGGAAGATAAAACAATAGATGGTTAAGGATGATGGTTAAGCCCAGGAAAATCTGGCCATTACATTTTCTCGGGCACTTTTATGCCCAACAAGTCCATCCCACTTCCAATAATGGTTGCCACAAGGCTGGAGATCTTCAGTCTCAATTGTTTTTTCTCCTCAGATTCAGCATTGCCAATGCTCAGTGCAGCATAGAAAGAGTTGAAGGATTGCGCCAGCTGAAACAAATAGGTGGCAATAACGGAGGGGTCAAAATCATCAGCAGCTTGCTTGAGCACTACGGCATAATGCTCTGTCAGCAAGAGCAAATCTTTTTCAGCCTTCAGCAACGGACTTGGGAATGATTTGACGGCAGCATCAACGGAGGATTTTCTCAATACCGACTTGATCCTTGCATGGGTATATTGTACAAATGGACCTGTGAATCCGTGGAAATCAATCGACTCCTCAGGATTGAAGATCATTTTCTTTTTGGGATCCACACGGAGCAGAAAATATTTCAAGGCACCAAGCCCAATGGTATCATACAATTCAACCAATTCCTGCTCACCAAAATCCTTGACCTTGCCAAGGTTCTGTGTATGCTCCCTTGATATGGAAACCATCTCATCGATCAGGTCATCAGCATCTACAACAGTACCCTCCCTGCTTTTCATTTTTCCTGTAGGCAATTCTACCATCCCGTAAGAAAGATGGTGAATGCCATCGGCATAGGGAAGGCCCAATTTCTTGCAAATCAGCTGAAGCACTTTCATGTGGTAATTTTGCTCATCACCAATCACGTAAATGCTCTGGTCCATGCCAAATTCATCATATTTTTTCTGTGCTAGGCCTATGTCTTGTGTGATGTATACAGAAGTGCCGTCTTTGCGGAGCACCAGTTTTTCATCCAGCCCCTCAGCTGTCAGGTCTATCCAAACACTGCCATCGGGTTTCCTGTAAAAAACACCTTTTGTGAGTCCCAGTTCCACAGTGTCTTTGCCCAGCAGGTAGGTTTCGCTTTCATAGTATGTTTTGGCAAAATCAGAACCGATTCTTTGATAGGTTACATCAAAACCTGCATAAACCCACTGGTTCATTTTTTTCCATAGCTCAATCACTTCAGGCTTTCCATTTTCCCAATCGAGGAGCATTTGTTGCGCCTCTTTCATGATGGGTGCCTCTTTTTCTGCTATAGCCTTGTCCATTCCCTGTGCAGTGAGTTGCTCAATTTCCAGTTTGTAGGCATCATTGAATTTGACATAGTAATCACCTACAAAATGGTCTCCCTTTGTGTGTGTTAAAGCAGGCGTAGCCTGGTTGCCATACCTGTTCCAGGCAATCATGCTTTTACAAATATGAATACCCCGGTCGTTGACAATGCATGTCTTGAAAACATCATATCCATTGGCTTTCAGGATCTCCGCAATACTTCTTCCAAGAAAATTATTCCTCAGGTGACCCAGGTGAAGCGGTTTGTTGGTATTGGGAGACGAATACTCCACCATGATCTTTTTACCATTGAGTGGTGCTTTTCCAAAGCAAGGATCCTGATAATGTTTGTTCAGCATATCAAGCAAAAAAGCAGGCTTGATGGTGAAGTTCAAAAAACCCTTTATGATGTTGAAGGAATCAAAAAAATCTGGATCATCAGCCATCATTTTGTTGCCCAATGCATTACCCAATGATGCTGGAGATGATTTGAGTTGTTTGATGAGTGAGAACAATACAATGGTATAGTCGCCTTCAAATTCTGGTTTTGTTGGGCTGACCTGAAAATCTCGTTCTGTGAAACGGATTCCATGGAGCGATTCAATTGCCTCGATTGCCTTTTCCCTGATGATTTTGCTCAGCATAATTGATTAGATTGGTGCAAAGGTACGATTCCCTTAATTTTATAGCATGTTGAAACATTTGATCCAAT
>CANEWJ010000051.1 GCA_947442625.1 Chitinophagaceae bacterium | reverse complement strand
TCCAGTGGGCTTGTCGCAACGGTTGATCTCCAGTGAACTGTCTGCAAAAATATTGGCAAATCCATAGGCATCGGTCAGCTTCCAATCACTGATGAAGCTGTTGTGGCAGGATGCACATTTAAGGTTCAACCCTAAAAATACCTGAGCAACATTCTGCGCAGCCTGCATCTCAGTTCGCTGACTGGCGTTGATTTCTCCCCTCCACTTGATGCCTTCAATAAAGCCTCTGGACTCCTTTTCGGGGCTGACCAATTCTTTCACAAACTGAGGAAAGGGTTTATTGGTTTTGATAGCAGTATACAACCAATTGGTGATATTAAACCTTCCACCAGTGATGTATCCTGTACCGGTATAATCATTGCGCAACGCATCATTCCAGAAACTCAACCAATGGGCGGCATAGTCATCCTCCCGATCCAGCAATTGTCTTACCAATTGCGCTCGCTTGTCCGTTTTTTTATCAGACAAAAAGACTTCCATCTCTTGGGGTGTTGGCAGCAACCCGATCAAATCCAAATAAACCCTTCGGATAAAAGTTCGGTCATCGGTCTGGCTGGGCCAGGATAGTTTCTTTGCCTTGAGGTAACTGTTGGTCCATTTGTCTATTGGATTTCCATATGCAGCAGCATCAAGAGGTAGAGCAGGATTTCTTGGTGCAAGGACTGCATTCCTGAATGCTTTTTTAACCTGCTGGTTGTCTGGCCAGGCGGCACCTGTATTGATCCACTGGGCAATAACCCGAATTTCCTGTTCAGTGAGTTTTTTTCCCTTTGAGGGCATGATGTCTTCATGGCCTTCAGGCAAGCTGATCCGCTTGTACAACTCACTGGCATTGGCGTTGCCAGGAACAACAACTGGACCACTCTCCCCACCTTTCATGATCAGATCAATATGATCCAGGCGCAGGTCTCCCTTTACCTTTTCAGGGCCATGGCAGTCATAGCAGTTGTGGGCCAGGATGGTCCTTACCTGGAGTTGAAGGTCTGCCTGTTGTTCTAAAGAAGGAGTTCCAATGTTGGTAAATAACTGTTCATTTTCAAGAACCAATGCTGGATCCGATTCAAGCTCAGGTTCCGGTTCTTGGGCTGGAGAGGTGGCAGGGTTTTGTAAAATGGTTTTGGTGGTTTTTCTTGAAACTTCGCTTGACCAATAATTTGTTCCATGGGTCAGGGAAGCCCCAAAATAAGTGGTCAGCAACAGCAGCAAAACATTGGCAAAAAGAAGGATTCTAAATCCTTGAATATTCCGTTTTGTTGGGCTTTGCAATAGATCAGCATGCTTGAACCAAGCAAAGCCAGTCAAACACAATACACCCATTGACACCCACTGGTGCCTGAGCAACAACGCACTGGCATGGTCCCCCTCTGCAGACAACATCAACCCGGAAACCGCCGAAAATATCCCTGCAGCAAGGCCGATCAATAAACTCAATTGGATGGCCTGTCTATAAGCAGCATGCTTTTTGAACATGATGAATATCTCCAGAAACGCAGCAAAAAGAATCACGCCAATGGGTAAATGAACAGCAATCGGGTGTAAACGACCCAGCAACTTCCATACCAGGGACCCGGTTAAATCAAGCCCTGATCCTGAAACCTGTATGGTATTGACAACCGCAAAAATGCAAATCCATGATAAAGACATGCCTACCCAGAAGAGCCGTTTATTGTACATGGAATGTTTTGGTGAATTGCTCATAATATAAAACTCAGATACTTGCTTGGCAGTTAGGATTTACCAACAAGAGACCGTGCATAAACTTTGTATGATAAATTTTTTTTATTGAAGGGTTAAGCCTATTTTACGATAGTATAAAATCTTTAGCAATGTAAGCAAAACTTACCATTGATTGTTTCAAAGAAGTTTGCTGATTTTGCAGAACTAAAACTGCCATCATGAAAAAAAATGTAGTGCTGATGTTAAGGCTATTGTTGATTGCCCTCCCCCTTGCGCTGGTTATATCTTTTTCAATACGCAACGAAGACGCGTTTTTCAGCGCTGATGATCCCAAAGTTGCCAACCTGAAACTGCCCCAGGGATTCAAAGCAGAAAGGCTCTATGGCCCTTCCGATCATGGTGAAGGCTCATGGGTTTCCATGACCTTTGACAACAAGGGCAGAATCATTGCATCTGATCAGTATGGATACCTGTACCGTTTGAAGGTACCGGCTATCGGAGATACCATCAACAAAACAACCATTGAAAAACTGGAAGTGTTGAAAGATCCTGCATTCATGACGGATACAACAACGGGAAAAGTTTCCATGGGTTATGCGCATGGTCTCCTCTACGCTTTCAATAGTTTATACGTGATGATCAACCATCGCGGCAACGCCAAATTAAAAAGAACCAGTGGGCTTTACCGCCTCCAGGATACCGATGGTGATGATCAGTTTGACAAAATAACCTTGCTCAAATTGCTGGACGGTGAAGGCGAACACGGGCCACACAGCATTGTATTAGCACCAGACAAACAATCATTGTTTGTTGTTTCCGGCAACTTTACGAAAATTCCAAAACTGGACTCCTACCAAAATATTCCGGACGGAAAATTTGATAACCTGTTCCCTTTGATTAAGGACCCGAATGGTCATGACAATACCGTTGAATCCCATGGCGGATGGGTAGCCCAGGTGGATTCAACCGGCAGCAAATGGAACATGTATGCTTCAGGGTTTCGCAATCCTTTTGACCTTGCCTTTAATAATGCAGGGGAAATGTTTACCTACGACTCCGACATGGAGTGGGATTTTGGAACACCATGGTACCGTCCTACCCGAATTCTACATGTAACAAGTGGCGGTGAATATGGCTGGAGACCTGGCACAAACAAATGGAATGCCAATTATCCTGACAACCTTCCTGCCGCCGTCAATGTTGGACAGGGATCTCCTACCAATTTTGTATCAGGAGCCAACGCGAAGTTCCCAGAAAAATACCGCAATGCCTTGTTCGCTTTCGATTGGAGTTTTGGCATCATCTATGCCATCTATCCTAAATCAGACGGTGCGTCATACACTGCAACAGGTGAAGAGTTCATCTCTGGCTCCCCACTTCCATTGACTGATGGCGTCGTAGGACCAGACGGTGCAATGTATTTCCTTACCGGCGGCAGAAGGCTTGAGTCAGACATGTACCGTGTTTATTATGCTGGATCTGAGACAAAGAATTCGGCAGTAGCGAAAGTTGAATTGAATGAGGCACAAAAAACACGCAAAAAACTGGAGGCATACCACGGAAAACCAACTGCAGGTGCCGTAAATGTGGCCTGGCCATATTTGAAGGACAAGGATCGTTTCATCCGCTATGCCGCACGCATTGCTGTTGAAGCTCAACCACTCACTGAATGGACCGACAGAACAATTAATGAAAAAGATCCTGTGATCCTGACCAACGCAGCCCTTGGTCTGGCAAGGCGTGGTGATGCAAAAGCCAAGAAACCATTGTTGGCATCTCTTACCAGTGTAAATATATCTTTGCTCACAGCGTCCCAGCAACTGGATCTGATGCGTGCCATTGAACTGGTGTTTACCCGGATGGGAGCGCCAGATGCAGCAGAAAAAGAGGCTGTAGCCAAATTACTGAATCCTATTTTCCCCGCTGCCACCAATGACCTCAACAAGGAACTCAGCAAGCTGTTGGTTTATGTAGATGCGCCCCAGGCAGTTGAAAAAACAATGGCCCTCTTGAGTGCTGCAAAAGACGATATGGGCGGTCAGAAAACAGTTTCTGAATCATCAGACCTCATCCTTCGCAACCCACAATATGGCATGGACATTGCTGGCATGTTGTCAAAAATGCCTCCGCTTACACAGACCTGGTATGCAAATGTGTTGAGCCAGGCCAAGAATGGATGGACGGATGATCTGAGAAACAAATATTTCCAATGGTATTATACGGCCTTCGGTTACAAAGGAGGTGTTTGTTATGTTGGCTTTATCGACAAGGCCCGCAAAAATGCACTGGAAAATCATCCAAAAGAAAGTTTCGCAAAATACAATAAGATCTCTGGTGATTCGATTGTAAGCCTTGCCAGAAAAGGCTTGGACATCGGCCCTGTCAGGCCAAAAGGGCCAGGACGCAGTTGGAAACTGCCTGATGCGTTGGCCATTGTAGACAGTGCCAATGGAACGAGAAATTTTGAACAGGGAAAGGCCATGTTTGCCGCCTCACTTTGTCGCACCTGTCATCAGGTCAGGGGTGAAGGTGGTGTTGCAGGACCAGACCTTACCCAGTTGGGAAACCGCTTCTCCGACAAGGACATGCTTGAAGCCATCATCTCCCCCAGCAAGACCATCTCAGACCAATATGGCTCAACGGTTTTCTACCTCAAAACCGGAGGCTCGCTCATGGGAAGACTGATTCGCCAAGACAAAGACAAATATTATATTTCACAAAATCCTTTTGATACACAAACCATCAAGGAAGTGTTGAAGAAGAATGTGGTAAAAACCCGTGTATCAGAGGTTTCTCCCATGCTACCGGGCATGATCAACGGACTCAACCCAGATGAGCTCAAGGACCTGATGGCCTATTTGAAAGCTGGAGGAAATCCAATGCATCCAGTTTACGCTTCAGCAAAATAAGCAGAACGATGCACCAGCAGAAAATGTGGAGTGATAAGGTCGGAAATGTATCCCAGGTGGGTGGTATTGAAACTGCCGTGCTTGACAATGGCATCAGCAGGGGCATGCGCGTTGCCTGGATCAATACGGGAGCCGGACTTCGCTTCAAAGTTTTGCTGGATAGGGCAATGGATATCGCCGATGCTGCTTACAATCAACACAACCTGGCTTGGCTGAACCATGCCGGATTCACACCACCACAACCCTTGTCTGACAAGGGTTTGGACTGGCTCAGAACCTTCGGTGGTGGCCTGGTGAACACATGTGGGCTATCCCATGTGGGTGGGCCAGAAAAAGATGCTTTTGGTGAAAGGGGAATCCATGGCAACATCAGCAATATCCCAGCAGAAATTGTCTCCATTGTTCAGCCAGATCCCGAAAATGGAAACATGAACATGAGCATCACTGGCATCATCAGGGAATCAAGGATTTTCGGCCCTGCACTGGAGCTAAGAAGAACCATTTCCGCCACGCTGGGACTGCCCGGTTTCCACATCCACGATGAGATTTCCAACAGGGGCAATATCCCTGCCCCACACATGATTTTATATCATTGTAATTTCGGCTGGCCCCTTGCAGACAAGGGGAGCCAACTGATCTGGAAAGGAAAAATGACTACCCGTGACGGAAATGATTTCCCCAATGGAGAATCCTTCAAAACCTGCCCTGATATCCTGACCAACCACAGTGGCAATGGAGAAGAGGTGGCCATTGTTGACATTGAAGCCTCAGGGAATGGACAATGCATTTGTGGCATCCACAATCCGGCGTTGGAATTGGCAGTAGCCATCCAATTCAACAAACAAGAATTGCCCTGGATGACCAATTGGCAGCACTGGGGGAAAGGTGAATATGTTACGGGCCTTGAGCCCGGTTCTCACCCACCCATTGGGCAATCCAAAGCCAGGGAAAATGAAACCCTGGTTTTCATCGCTCCAGGTGAACGCATCCAGTATACCCTTTCCTTTCAAGCCATTCAAGGAAATCAAAACATCCAAACAATATTTCATTGATTATTTAACCCTTACTTAAGCCAATATGGAACAACAAAGCATTGCAAAAAAAGCACTGGAACAAGGCAAAGGAATTCTTCGATTAGCACCAACCTGGGTCCCAAGGTCTTTCTGTGTGCCTGGAAGAAGGATCAAATTACATCCGGATGATTACTATATACTTGGAGGAGAAAGGGGCGGCATTGATGAGCGCTGGCTTTCCTCTACTACTCCTGCCAAAAACGGCCCTTTGACAGGTGAAAATGAAGGACTCAGTCCAATAGTATACCAGGATGGCGAAACCACCCATCAGGTGCTGCTGAAAGATGCGGTTGATGAATTGAAGGGTGAGCTCATCGGAGAAAGGCTGTGGAATGAATACCAAAGCTGGCCCATGTATTCCAAGTTTTTTGACAACATGGGACCACTCCCCCATCATGTTCACCATAACGATGAGAAAGCTGCCCTGATTGGACAAAAAGGAAAACCAGAGGCTTATTATTTTCCACCTCAACTGAACAACCATGGAGGTGATTTCCCCTATACATTTATCGGTATCGCACCAGGCACACCCAAGGAAGTAATCAAGGAATGCCTGGTCAACTTCACCAAAGGTGACAATAAACTTACCAACTATTCACAGGCCTATCGACTGGAACCCGGTACCGGATGGGATGTTCCTCCAGGATTGTTGCATGCACCGGGCAGCATGTGTACCTATGAGCCACAGAAAGCATCCGATGTTTTTGCCATGTACCAATCATTGGTAAACGAGGCCATCATACCTGAAGAATTGCTATGGAATGGTACACCCAAAGAAAGCATTGGTGATTATGATGCCCTCATGGATGTGCTGGACTGGGACCTTAATGTTGACCCCAATACCATGGCCAACCGCTTCATGGCACCAAAGCCAGTGCATGACCTGGAGGAAATGAAAGCCAATGGGTATGTTGAAAATTGGATTTGCTATAAATCTGAAGCCTTTGGCGCCAAGGAACTTACTGTTTTACCAGGACAAACGGTAACTATAAAAGACAGTGCTGCCTACGGAATCATCGTCATGCAAGGACGCGGAACTTTTGGTGTTTGGGAAATTGAAACACCTGCCCTGATACGCTATGGCCAGCTGACCAACGATGAATTCTTCATCAGTGAAAAAGCTGCCATGGAAGGTGTTAAAATAGTCAATACCTCCAGCACCGACCCTATCGTCATCCTGAAACATTTTGGACCCAATAATCCTGACATGGTTTTATAAATCAATCCTAATATGAAAAAAAATAGCATCAAGCAAACATTCAACTTCGTAAGTATAGCACTGGTTGCAGCCATGATTGGAATATTTTCCTTCATGATGCCTGGATCCACCAAACTCAGCATCAACAAGGGTTCCCATATCATCCTCATCGGCAACAACCTGGGTTCCAGGATGATAGAGTTTGATCATTTTGAAACAGAGCTGCAGCTTCGCTATCCAGACAATATGCTCTATGTCCGCAACATGTGTGACGGAGGAAATACACCTGGATTCCGTCCTCATTCCGGAAGAAAAACGCCATGGGCATTTCCTGGTGCAGAAAAATTTCAAACCGAACTGGCCAAACCAGCTGGTATGGAAGGATTTGTAGAGTACCCTGATCAATGGTTGACCAAACACAAAGCAGACATCATCATCGCCTTTTTTGGCTACAATGAATCATTTCAGGGTGCGGCCGGCTTGGCCAACTACAAAGCGGAGCTGGATGCATTCATCAAGCACACCTTGTCTCAGCAATACAATGGAACGTCTGTCCCTCAGCTGGCATTGGTTTCACCAATAGCATTTGAAAATCTTTCAGGAAAATATGACCTGCCCAATGGAAAAACAGAGAATGCCAATCTCCTGCTTTATACCCAGGCCATGAAAGAAGTTGCTGCGAAAAACAAGGTTCACTTTGTGGATGCCTTCACGCCCAGCAAGATATGGTTGGATGATCCTGCCACAGAATTGACCATTGATGGTACCCAACTGACCAACGCGGGTTATGCAAAATTTGGTCCTTTCCTGGCCAATGAGGTTTTTGGAAAAACCAGCGTACCTACGCCAGCCAACAAAGCAGCGGTATTTGCTGCAGTCAAAGAGAAAAACTGGATGTGGCACAACGACTACAAAATCCCCAATGGCGTGCATGTTTTTGGAAGAAGGTATAACCCATTTGGACCAGACAATTATCCGGCAGAACAAAAGAAAATCAGGGAAATGATCCTGATCAGGGATACCGCCATCTGGATGGCCGCGAATGGACAAAAAATGGATCTGGCAGCTGCAGATGCAAAAACTTCCATTCTTCCTCAGGTTCAAACCAACTATAAACCCAGAGACCCCAATGCTGCAATGCGGTATTTGTATGGCCAGGAAGCTTTGGATAAATTCACTGTTGCTCCGGGATACAAAATAGATTTGTTTGCCTCTGAAGTGGAATTTGCTGATCTCGCCAACCCTGTGCAGATTTCCTTTGACAACAAGGGAAGGCTTTGGGTGGCGGTGATGCCCACCTATCCTCATTGGAAGCCGGGAGACCCCAAACCCAATGATAAGATTATCATCCTAGAAGACACCAACAATGATGGAAAAGCAGACAAGCAAACCACATTTGCAGATGGATTACAGCTGCCATTGGGCTTCGAACTGGCACCAGAAGGGGTTTATCTTTCCCAGGGAACCAATTTCATGTTGCTGAAAGACACCAATGGTGACGACAAGGCTGATGTCCGTGAAGTCCTACTGAGTGGGTTTGATGACCACGACACCCATCACGCACACCATGCCTATACCACAGATGCATCTGGTTCCATTTACATGGGACAAGGAGTATTTCTGGCCAACGATATTGAAACTTCTTACGGTCCTGTACGCGGCACCAATGGTGGATTTTTCCGTTACGACACCAAAAAGAAAAAACTTGATCGCATTGCACAGTTGTCCATTCCCAATCCGTGGGGTATCGCCTTTGATGATTGGGGACAGGTATTCTATGCTGAAACATCGGGTCCCGATGTTACCTGGATGACACCAGGAACAGTGAAGTCACGCTACGGCGAAGCCACTCCAACACCAGCATCGATCATTGAAGAGAAACACCGTGTAAGGCCTACTTCAGGACTGGAATTTGTTTCCAGCAGGCATTTCCCAGATGAAGTACAAGGAGACATGCTCATCAACAATACCATCGGATTCCTTGGCACCAAGCAACATCAAATGATGGATGCAGGTTCCGGCTATTCCACCAAACACAGGCAGGACCTTGTCCGTTCCAGCGACGTCAATTATCGACCAGTCGATCTTGAATTTGCACCGGATGGATCCTTGTACATTGCAGACTGGCACAATGTGCTGATTGGTCATATGCAGCACAATATCAGGGATCCTTTGCGCGATCATACCCATGGTCGCATTTATCGTGTCACCTATCCTTCAAGGCCGCTGGTAACCCCTGCAAAAGTGGATGGTGCCAGCATTCCTGCATTGCTGGAGAATTTGAAATTACCGGAGTACCGCACACGCTACAGAACACGCCGTGAACTCAGGGAACATCCTGCAACGGCTGTAGTTCCGGAACTGAAGAAATGGATCAGTAAATTAGACAAAAATTCACCCCAATACGAAAAGCTTTTGTTGGAAGCGCTCTGGGTCAGCTGGGGCCAAAACAAGGTTGATCAACCATTGCTTCGCCAACTGCTCAAAGCAAAGGACTACCGCATCCGTGCTGCGGCAGTTGAAGTTGCGCGTTTTACAGGCAACGAACTGCCAGACAAAGCTGCCCTCTTGATGGCTGCTGCAAAGGATGACAGTGGACGTGTGCGCGTTGAATCAATTGTTGCCGCTTCATGGCTGAGCAAGGAAAAAGGATTACCGATTATTCTAGAGGCAGGAAAAAAACAATTGGACTCCTGGATGGCCAAACCCTATGCCACAGCCGAGGCCCATATCAATGGCCATGGTGTCATCAGGAAAAAACAGGATGTTGCTGAAAAGGCACCAACTGCTGCTGGAATAAATCCTGAGGTTTTGGCAAAAGGCAAATCGATCTATATGCGCGATGGTTACTGCAATACCTGCCACCAAGGAAATGGTAAAGGACTGGAAGCAGCCGGTTTCCCTCCACTGAGTGGGTCAAAATGGGTTACAGGAAATGAAGACCGTTTGATCAAACTGGTGATGAAAGGACTCTATGGACCCATTGAAGTGAATGGAACGCAATACCCCGGCCAGGTTCCCATGACACAATATGGAGGCATGCTGAATGACAATGAAATGGCTGCGGTATTAACCTATGTGCGCAACACATTTGGCAACAAGGCTCCGGCCATTACTGCAGAAAAAGTCAAAGAAGTTCGTGCAGCCATCAAGGACAAAAGCGGATTCTACACACCAGAGGAATTGCTCAAGCTTCATCCAATGGAGAAATAAAAAACATGATTTTTCATTACCGTAAAAACGAATGAACACCAATCATCATGAATAATCATTTCATGCTAAAATCATTTACTTTTTTTTGTTGCTTCATGCTCAGCTTGGCAACAGGATTCAGCCAAAAACAAAAGGGGAAATCCAAAAAACCGTTGATCGTTTTTGTTACTGGCGATCATGAATACAGCGGTGAGGCCACCCTGCCCATTGTTGCAGCAGAACTGGAAAAAAATTATGGATTCCGCACCATCGTGTTGAAAGCATATCCCAACCACAATGCAGAGGAAAACATACCAGGACTGGAAGCCCTCAAAGAGGCTGATATGGCCGTATTCTTTCTGCGTTGGCGCAAGCTTCCTGCTGATCAGGTACAGCTGATAGAGGACTACCTGAAAACCCAAAAACCGATGGTCGGGTTTCGCACCACCACCCATGCGTTCAATTATCCCAAAGGACATCCTTTGGAGAAATGGAATGCCTTTGGAGAGTTTGCATTCAACAGCCCTCCCGGCTGGGGCGGCGTCAACAAGCATACCCATTATGGCCACGAATCATCAACGGATGTTACCATGATTGATTCCGTATCCAACGACCCCATCCTTACTGGCGTGGACAAAACATTCCATGCCCGTTCATGGCTCTACCAGGTATTGCCTAATTATCCCTCCAATGGCACAAAAGCCTTGATGATGGGGCATTCTGTCAATCCCAACAACAAGAAAGCGTATGATAACCCAGTAGCATGGACGGGGACCAACAGCTTTGGCGCACGCATCTTTTTCACCACCCTTGGCCATCCTGAAGATTTTGACCAGGAACCATTTCAACACATGGTTATCAATGCTATCCATTGGGCAGCAGGAAAACCCGTGCCTAAGAAATGGAAAGGTCCTATGCAAATCAATGTACCCTACAGAAAATAAAACAGCAAAGCAGTATGAATAAAATTGGATTCAATACGTTGGTTTGGTCTGCCGTGGTTTCGGACGAACAATTTCCCATCATCGACCGCTTAAAAGCCATTGGATACGATGGTGTGGAATGTTTTATCGGTGCACCGGATGATGCAGCCTACAAACGTTTTGGTGATCATGCACAGAACATTGGATTGGAAACTACCAGTGTATTTGTAGTGGATGCAGCGCATAATCCAGTAGACCCTTCTCCCACTGTTCGGGCCCAAGCATTGGACCGCATCAAATGGGGCATCGATCGTGCACACGACATGCGATCTTCCATTCTTTGCGGACCCTTTCATTCTGCCCATGGCCATTTTTCCAAAAAACCGCCACAGGAAGACGAATACAACTGGTGTGCCGAGGTCTTGCACCAGGCTGGTGAACATGCGGCCCAGGCTGGCATCACCCTTGCCCTGGAAGCATTGAACCGCTTTGAATGTTATCTCTGCAACACAATGGTGCAGCTTAAACATCTTGTAGACAAGGCCGATCATCCGCATGTGAAAGCGATGTATGATACCCATCATGCCAACATTGAAGAGAAAAAAGCACATGAGGCACTGTCCACCATTGCTCCGGTTTTGGCACATGTACACATCAGCGAAAATGATCGGGGAACTCCAGGAGATGGCCATGTGCACTGGGATGAAACCTTTGCCAGCCTTGCCGCAATCAATTATAACGGATGGCTGACCATTGAAGCCTTCTCACGCAACGATCCGGACTTTGCCAACGCCATCAATGTATGGAGAGAATATTCAGGACCATGGGACATGGCCATCAACGGTTTGTCTTTCATCAAGTCCCAAGCAGCCAAACACAAACTTTAATTCTTATCATAAAAATGCAACCATATGTCTGAAAACAATTATCCCAAACTGCACAACGCAACATGGCCTGGCATCGTAGGAAAAGGCCCTGATTCAGAACCCCCTATTTCTTTGGACACCCTGATCGACTTCACCGCCAATGCCGAAGTAGATGGCGTGAAATTTGATGGCATCGATATCGGCCTTTTTGAGCCCCATTTCAATATCGACGAATCAGAGGATGGCATCAAAAGATTGGCTGACAAAGTTGGCGCACTCAACCTCAATATCGGGTCCTTGGTGGCCCCCATCTGGGGTGGACCTGCCATGGGCAGCAAAGAAGACCGCGCCGTATTTGTAGACATGGTCAAACGCTCCTGCGAATTTGGAAAAAAACTCCGCAATGCTGGAGTACGCCCTTACGGCATCATCCGCATTGACTCTGCCAGCAAGCCGGAAGCCTGGGCACAGGACCCTGCAGGCAATACCAAACTGATTGCAGAAACGTTTCGTGAGGCCTGCGATGTTGCTGCTGACTATGGCGAGCGACTGGCTGCTGAAGGTGAAATCTGTTGGGGTGGCATGCACAGCTGGAAAGCAATGGTAGATACCCTCGAGGCTGTTGACCGCCCTAACATTGGATTCCAGGCAGACATGGCCCATACCTTGCTGTACCTGCTAGGCTACAATGCACCCGAGCATCGCATCCTTCCTGAAAATTTTGATTGGAGCGATGGCGCCGTTTTGGATGAGGGACTCAAAAAATTGACCAGCGCACTGCGCCCATGGACCATTGATTTCCATGTAGCACAAAACGATGGAACCGTTCATGGCACAGGGTCTCACGACAAAACAGGAAGACACTGCCAGGCACTTGATCCTAACGGAAAGCTCGATATTGCAAAGCATGCAGGCTTTTGGCTGCGCGATGAAAACGGCGAACTCACCAAGGCCTTTCAGCACATTTGCTGGGATGGCTGCATGTTCCCCAACGAAGTCTTGATGAAACAACAAACCTGGAACGATATCCTTGCAGCCTTGATCAAAGTAAGGAACCACCATGGTTGGAAAGGCGCTTAACAACATATAAAATACTAACTAAAAATCTTTTACAATGGCAACAAAAAAGACACTCAATATTGGGTTGATCGGCGGCGGATTCATGGGAAGAACCCACTCGAATGGTTACAACCGCATCCGCAATTTTTTCCCCGACCTCGAATACACTCCAGTGCTGAAAGCCGTTTGTTTTCGCAATGAAACCAAACTGAAAGCATTTGCAGAACAGTGGGGATATGAGAGCACAGAAACCGATTGGAGAAAGCTGATTGAAAGGGATGATATCGATGCAGTGGACATCTGCACGCCCAACGATACCCACGCAGAGATTGCCATCGCAGCAGCGAAGGCTGGCAAGATGATCCTTTGTGAAAAACCTTTGGCCAGGAACCTTGAAGAGTCTCAGGTAATGGTGGATGCCATTGAGGCAGCTGGAGTAAAAAACACGGTCTGGTACAACTACAGGAGAATTCCTGCTGTTACCTTGGCCAAGAACATCATTGAATCAGGAAAGCTGGGCAAGATCTACCATTACCGTGCGAACTTTCTGCAAGACTGGACCATCAATGAAAACCTGCCACAAGGTGGAGAAGCCCTTTGGCGCATGGATGCTGCAGTAGCCGGTTCTGGTGTTGTGGGTGATCTGCTCTCCCATTGCGTAGACACGGCTATCTGGCTCAATGGCGGTATCAAGGAAGTATCAGGCATGACGGAAACTTTTGTCAAAGAACGCATGCACCAGTTGACTGGTAAAGTGGAACAAGTGCATATTGATGATGCCTGTTCATTCTTTTGCAAATTCAACAACGGCTCACTCGGGCTTTTCGAATCTACCCGCTATGCAAGAGGACACAAGGCGCTCTATACATTTGAAATCAATGGTGCCAATGCCTCCATCCGTTGGGATCTCCACGACCTGAACCGCCTGGAATTTTTTGACAATGGTGATGAGTCCAACCTCAGGGGATGGCGCTCCATCCATGTAACCGATGGCGAACAACCCTACATGAACAAATGGTGGGTACCCGGTTTGGGCATCGGATATGAGCATTCCTTTGTACACCAGGTAGCTGATTTTCTAAAGAGCCTTGAAACCGGTGAGCCTTGCTCCCCTACTTTCAAAGAAGCCCTGGAAACCCAGAAAGTTTGTCAGGCCGTCCTGGATTCTGCAGCAACCCGCAGTTGGAAAACCTGTTAGTGTCTGCAACAACCAATAACAATCAAGCATCAATCCGCTTTCATGATTAAATACAACCGCCTCAGTATTCTTTTTCTACTCTGCTTCATGGGTTCAGCTTTTGTCTCGGAAGCACAGCAAAAAGATGGTTTCAAGAAAATTTTCAATGGAAAGAACATGAAAAACTGGGAAGCAGATACTTCCCATTGGCGCATTGAGAACGGGTGCTTTGTTGGTGAAGTAACCAAAGAGAAACCACTCAAGACCAATACTTTCATGATCTACCGTGGAAATATTCCTGAAAACTTTGAATTCAAGGCATCCTACCGCATCAGTCCGGAAGGCAACAGTGGCGTACAATACCGCAGCGAGGCCTTAGACAATATCCCATTTGCATTAAAAGGATACCAGGCTGACATTGATGGCGCCAACCGCTATACAGGACAGAACTACGAAGAACGTGGCCGTGGATTCCTGGCCATGCGGGGCGAACAATCCGTGTTGAAGGAAGGTCAAAAACCAACCATCACCGGATCTGTTGGCAAATCAGATGAGCTGAAAGCAAAAATCAAAGTGGATGATTGGAACGAGATCCACATCATCGCCAAAGGCAACCACCTGCAGCATTATATCAATGGTGTATTGATGAGTGAAACAACTGATGAAGATCCCGTCAAACGAAAGTTCACGGGCCTGATCGGACTTCAGCTGCATGTCATGGCAAAAATGAAAGTGGAATACAAAGACATCTACCTCAAGAAAATCAACTAAATAAGAAAAGGGTTATAAATTGTAACCCTTTTCTTTTATCCTTGGGAGTTGACTGAATCTAAATGTAAAATATAAAGAAAAAGGTCACCGTTTGGTGACCTTTTGTGGGAGTTGACGGGATCGAACCGCCGACCCTCTGCTTGTAAGGCAGATGCTCTAAACCAGCTGAGCTAAACTCCCAAACGGGGTGC
>CANEWJ010000050.1 GCA_947442625.1 Chitinophagaceae bacterium | reverse complement strand
CAGAATTGTATTTCCCTGATGTTTTTGCAAAGGGAGAGTATGTAAAGGCCTCAGATGTACTCCGTGAATAACTTGAACCGACTGTTGTACCCAAACGGTAAGTGGCAGTCAACCAAGGAAGAATTTTATAGTTCAGGGTTGAAGTACCGATAAGGTCATGGGTAGTTCCCGTTGAACGGGCTCTATCCTTAACGTAATAAGGATTGCTAGCATAATCATTGAAATAATCATTAGGGGTAGACCATTCATCCGTTCTCCAGTTCTTGTACCTGGTTAAAGGAATATTCTGGGCAGTATTGAATACTTCATAATACGCGCCGTTTGAAGCCACGTCGTATTGAGACTTGGTATACGTAATGGTGAAGTCGGCATTGAATTTGCCGAACTCTTTGGCAGACTTGAAGCTGAAAGTTGTCCTTCTGTTCTTGTCGCCGGCCAATGTACCAGAGATGGTTGCATCTTGAAAAGAAAGGTAAAAATCCTTGGCAGACATGGAGATATCACTTTGTGAAGTGATGCCAGTCTCAAAGTATTTCATTTTTTCACCCGGAAGTGCTGCATAAGGATTCTTCTGTATTTCTCCTTTTGCATTTGGACGACCCAAATCCCTTATTGAACCATCGAACTCATCACCATATTGCTGGTTCTCTACCGGATCAAAAACCCCAATACCGTTTGCGTCAATAGCTGCACCTTGACCAAACTGTTTTTGGAACTCAGGAAGAAAAGCGACTTGCTCGAACTGGGTAGAATTGCTTATGTTAATGACAGGATTTCCACTTTTGGTTCCCCTTTTGGTTTTAACAAGGATAACCCCATTAACACCATCCGGACCATACAAAGAAGCCGCAGATGCCCCTTTAAGGATGTTGATATCATCAACATCGTTGGGGTTCAAGCGGTTCAGGAATCCAAGTGCTACAGGTACTCCATCAATAACCAATAAAGGCTGGTTGTTACCCGTCAATGAACGGATACCACGAAGGGTAATCCTGGTATCAGCAAATACGCCGTTGTTAACGGTAGCAATGTTCAAACCGGATACTTTACCGGTAAGACCATTTTGGATGTTGACTGCTTTTGCTGCAGTAACTTCCTTGCCGGAAACCTTTGCAGTAGAGTAACCAAGCTGCCTTGGTTGCTTCTGGATACCAAGGGCTGTAACCACCACTTCCTGCATCTGGCCTTCGCTTGTTGCCAAAATAACAGTTGTGTTGCTTCCAGCTACAGCAACAACTTTACCAGTGAATCCTGTTGCAGAAACACTGAGTTGTCCTTTTTCCTTGATGGAAATTTTGAAATTACCGTCAGCGTCAGCTTTTACGGCATTTTGTGTTCCCGTTTCGGTTACCGTGGCGAAGGGAATTACTTCTCCCTTGTCATTCTTGATCACGCCGGAAACGGTTCTTGTCTGGGCGAAAACAGTCATGCCAAACAGCAGACAGATCACCAGCACAGAGGCCAATTTTCTCATGTAGACGAGTTTTATGGTTATTAAATAAATTTAAATAAGCCTATTGGCCTATTTATGAACTCCAATATTACAATATTTTATCAAATTGTTAAAGTTTTCGTATCATATTTTAGAACATTCAATAAATGAGTAAAAAAAGAGGGGAATTTAGATTTTATTCCAAATTCCCCTCTTAAATAAGATAAATTCTATCGAAACTGATACTCCTAAATGTATTGGTTGATGATGTTCTCCAACCATTCCTGACGGCCAGACGTCAATTTGGGCTCACCAGCTTTGAAGGCATAATCCCTCAGGTCTGATAGGCTGAGCTTCCCTTCCTCGAACATTTTGCCTTCTCCTGAATCAAAAGAAGCATAGCGGTTCTTGCGGAATTCGCTGTAAGGTGATTTTTGCAGGATATTGTCCGCCACAACCAAGGCTCTTGCAAAAGCATCCATTCCGCCAATATGGGCATGGAAAATATCCTCCATGTCTGTAGAGTTCCTCCTGGTTTTGGCATCAAAATTGACACCACCTCCAGCAAATCCTTTTGCTTCGAGGATGATCAACATTGACTCCACCAGTTCATTCAGGTTCATGGGAAACTGGTCGGTATCCCATCCATTCTGGGAATCTCCCCTGTTGGCATCAATGCTGCCCAACATGCCTGCGTCTGCAGCAGTCTGCAGCTCATGCTGGAAGGTATGCCCGGCCAGGGTTGCATGGTTTACTTCAATGTTCAATTTGAAATCGTCTTGCAGGCCATACCTGTTCAGGAACCCAATAACAGTGGCTGAATCATAATCGTATTGGTGCTTGGTGGGTTCACAGGGCTTGGGCTCAATAAAGAAAGTACCCTTGAAACCGTTTTTCCTTGCATAATCTTTTGCGGTATGAAGGAACCTTGCAAGGTGTTCCTGCTCACGCTTCATGTCGGTGTTCAGCAGGGTCATATAACCTTCCCTACCACCCCAGAATACATAATTTTCCCCACCCAAACGGATGGTGGCATCCAGTGCATTCTTTACCTGCGTGGCTGCATGGGCCAATACATTGAAATCAGGATTGGTGCTGGCTCCGTTCATGTAGCGTGGATTAGAAAAAACATTGGCCGTGCCCCATAGCAGCTTTACGCCACTTGCTTTTTGCTTCAGGTCTGCATAATCAACAATGGCAGAAAGATTGCTTTCATATTCGGCAAGATTGGCGCCTTCATCAACCAAATCAATATCATGAAAACAATAATAAGGAACCCCAAGCTTGGTGATGAACTCAAAGGCAGCATCCATCTTCTCCTTGGCCCTGTCAACAGCATTGGATGCATTATCCCATGCAAATTGTTTGGTTCCTGGTCCGAATGGATCTGCACCGGTATTACAGAAACTATGCCAATAGGCTACAGCAAAGCGAAAATGTTCTTTCATTGATTTTCCTGCAATGACCTGGTTTTGATTGTACCATTTGTAGGCCAATGGATTGTCTGATCCAACTCCTTCAAAGTTTATTTTACCAATTCCGGGGAAAAATTCCTTGTTGCCCAATGTTACAGACATATGATTTGTTTTTATTGATTTTTATAGTGATAAAGATAAAGCTGTTCTTTTAAAATGAGATTGATCGCAGGATTAAAATTGAAGACCATCCAACCAGTTGCCATAGGCCTCTCTGTATTGTGCAGTCAATGCTGTATTGGGTTCAATCCTTCTCAACACCTTCAATCCCCTGAATGCTTCCTTCGTGTCCTTGTAAATACCTGCCCCCAGGCCGGCTCCTCTTGCTGCCCCTTGGGCGCCATCGGTATTGACAAGCTCAATGCTCGCTCCGGTGGTATTGGCAAATGCTTCCGTAAAAATATCACTCTGGAACATATTGGCCTTTCCGGCCCTGACCGTGTTGACATTCAATCCCATTTTTACCATGATTTCTATGCCATAAAAAAGGGAAAAAACAATGCCTTCCTGTGAAGCCCTTGCAAGGTGTGCATTGTTGTGGCGGTTGAAATGCAGGTTCTTGATCATTGAACCAGGATCCCTGTTTTGCAGCACCCGCTCTGCTCCATTGCCAAAAGGATAGCAAAGCAATCCCTCTGATCCCACAGGAACAGCAGCTGCGAGCCTGTTCATTTCAGGATAAGAATGTCCAGTGAATACATTTTTCTGCAACCAGCTGTTGAGGATCCCTGTACCATTGATACAAAGCAAAACCCCGTATCTTTTTTTAGCTTCAGTGTGATTGACATGAACGAAAGTGTTCACCCTTGATTGAGGATCATAGGATGGCTGATCGATGACCCCATATACAACCCCTGAAGTACCTGCCGTTGCAGCGATTTCACCAGGCTGCAAAACGTTCAGTGAAAAGGCATTGTTGGGCTGATCACCTGCCCGATAGGCAACAGGAGTATTGGCTGAAATCCCCAATGCCTCCGCGGCTTGCGGGGTCACAAAACCCTGCTCACCAAACTGAGGAACTGTGGAGCAAAGCAAGCTTTCACTGATGCCATAATGTTTGAGCAACTCATGGGAAATGGTCTCGTTTTTGGCATCCCACATGATGCCTTCGGAAAG
This sequence comes from Chitinophagaceae bacterium, assembly GCA_947442625.1. Lineage (GTDB taxonomy): Bacteria > Bacteroidota > Bacteroidia > Chitinophagales > Chitinophagaceae > Pollutibacter. The sequence continues at coordinate 11,344 of CANEWJ010000050.1, read as the reverse complement.
ACCAGAAACAGTTGTTCTCATTTCACCGGTCATGCGAAAAGCAATATAATCTCCAGGCAACATAACCTTGTAAATCTTTGCATATGTTTCAGGCCTGTTGTCTTTTACCCATTTCAATTTTGATGCAGTAAGATTGCCTGGAGAATTCAAATAATGCTCAAGACAAAACTCCTCACCCAATGTTTTGAACGCTTCGTTACCAGTTTCAACAGCACGGCTGTCACACCAGATGATGGATGGCATCACAGGTATGCCATCCCTGTCTACTGCCACCAGGCCATGCATCTGGTATGAAATGCCTATGGCTACGATTTCATCTTTGCCATATGTACATTCATTGGACAAAAGACTCATGGCATTGCACAATTCATCCCACCAAAGATTGGGATCCTGTTCAGCAAATCCCTTTTCAGGAGAAACAATTTTCATCTCCGATGAAGGTGAAAATGCAGAAGCAACACATTCACCACTATCAATGGCTACCAAGGCACATTTTACTGATGATGACCCAATATCAACTCCCAATAAATACTTCATTGTTGTGTATTTTATCATGCCGTCGGTTGATTAAACAACAAAACGGTAAAAAATTATTTGATTGTTGAAAAACGATAAATGGTCTGGCTTTTCCAGGTTTCGCCTGGCTTCAACAACGTTGTTGGAAAGGATGGCTGGTTGGGAGAATCAGGAAAATGTTGTGTTTCCAAGCAGAACGCAGTCCTGTATTGATACGCCATACCCCTTCCTTTTTCTTTACCATTCAAGAAATTACCTGTGTAGAACTGGACACCAGGTTCTGTGGTAAAAACTTCCATTTTTCTGCCAGATGTTTTCTCGGTTACTACCACCGCAGGTGTTTTGTTATCATTTGCATTAAACACAAAATTATGGTCATATCCCAAGCCATAGACCAATTGCTGCTCATTGGCTGCAATGTCCTTCCCTATTGGTTTTGCAACGGTAAAATCAAATGCTGTTCCTGCAACGTCTTTCAATTCTCCAGTGGGAATCAAAGTGCTGTCGACAGGCGTGAATCGGGCGGCATTGATCATCATCTCATGATCGAGAATGGTCTTGGAAGGATCACCTGTCAGGTTGAAATACGCATGGTTGGTTACATTGACAAGGGTGGGTTTATCGGTTGTAGCAGCATAGTCAATAACCAGGCTGTTGTCCTCCCGCAGAGAATAAATGACGGTGAGGTTCATTTCGCCCGGGTACCCATTTTCACCATCTTTTATTTTGATGGAAAAACTGATGGCATCGTTCATCTGCTTCACATCCCAGACCTGTTTGTCAATGCTGTTGACTCCTCCATGGAGGGAGTTGATGCCATTGTTTTGAGGAGCTGTAAATGCCTGGCCATCAATGCTGAATTTTCCATTGGCAATGCGGTTGGCATAACGTCCAACGATGCACCCGAAATAGGATTTACCTGCAAAAAGATCCTTGGCACTGTCGTATCCCAATACAACATTTTCCAACTTTCCGTCTTTGTTGGGTACGTGGATGCTCAAAATGGTTGCCCCATAGTTTGAAAAAGCCACAGACATCCCCTCCTTGTTCGACAACCTGAACATTTGCACTTTTTTCCCAGCAAAGGTGTCTGTAAAAGCCTTTTCCATTTCCATATCAGCATTGGTTTTATTGTTTTTTTCTGGCTCAATCACACAAGAGGAGAAGCCAAGAACAAGCATTTGCGCAATGACAAGCAGTTTTTTCATTTCGTTCGTTTGAAAGCCAGGCAGGATTGCCTGAAAATGCAATATAATATTTTACTGCGAATCAACCCTCCTTCTATATCATTGGGTTTATCCAGGGCGATTGGGTATCAGATTGAACCAAAACAATCTGTTGTTGTTACGAAATAGGGAAAAAAGAAGGGATATAGATAAGATATACCCTCCCCCGTTTTTTACAAAGCTTTAAAAAGCTGAAATTTGCGATTTTAAACGAATGAGCAACATGCACGAGGAAAATGATGATATTTTAGAACAGATTACCTCTTCAGAGTACAAATACGGATTTGTAACTGATATTGAGGCAGATGAGGCACCAAAGGGACTCAGTGAAGATACCGTGAGGTTCATCTCAGCCAAAAAAAATGAACCAGCATGGATGTTGGACTACCGGTTGAAGGCATACAGGCATTGGCTGACCATGGAAGAGCCCAAATGGCCCAACGTGGAATATCCCCCCATCAATTACCAGGACATCATTTACTACTCGGCTCCAAAGCAAAAAATTGCACCAGACAGCCTTGATGACATCGACCCTGAACTCAGAAAAACCTTTGAAAAGCTCGGCATTTCCCTCAATGAGCAAAAAAGGCTCACGGGCGTTGCTGTAGACGCTGTAATTGACAGTGTATCTGTGGCAACCACGTTCAAGGAGGAACTTTCGAAAGTTGGGGTAATATTTTGCTCCATGAGCGAGGCCATACAAGAGCATCCGGACCTGATCAAAAAATACCTTGGTTCAGTTGTACCCGCTACTGACAACTATTTTACTGCCTTGAACTCAGCTGTATTCAGTGATGGATCATTTTGTTTTATTCCCAAAGGGGTAAGATGCCCGATGGAGCTATCCACCTATTTCCGCATCAATGCTGCCAATACCGGTCAATTTGAAAGAACCCTGATTGTGGCCGAAGACGAGGCCTATGTCAGTTACCTGGAAGGTTGTACAGCACCCATGCGGGACGAGAACCAGCTGCATGCAGCAGTTGTTGAAATCGTTGCCATGGAAAAGGCGGAGGTAAAATACTCCACTGTTCAGAATTGGTATCCCGGAGACAAAGAAGGAAAAGGTGGAATTTACAACTTCGTTACCAAGCGTGGCATCTGTGCAGGAGCGCACGCCAAGATATCATGGACACAGGTAGAAACCGGATCCAGCATCACCTGGAAATATCCCAGTGTAATCCTAAAGGGAGACTACAGCATTGGAGAGTTTTATTCAGTTGCTGTTACCAATAATTTTCAACAGGCCGATACCGGAACCAAGATGGTTCATCTGGGAAAGAACACCAAGAGTCGGATTGTTTCCAAAGGTATCTCTGCCGGCAAGAGCCAGAACTCTTACCGCGGCTTGGTCAGTGTTGCAAAGAATGCAGGCAATGCCAGAAACTTTTCTCAGTGCGACTCATTGCTCCTGGGAGACAAATGTGGTGCACATACTTTCCCCTATATAGAAGTGAAGAACAATACAGCGGTTGTGGAACATGAGGCAACAACTTCCAAGATTGGAGAAGACCAGATTTTCTATTGCAACCAACGGGGCATTGATACAGAAACCGCTGTTGCACTGATTGTAAACGGTTTCGCCAAGGAGGTAATGAACCAGCTTCCCATGGAATTTGCCGTAGAAGCACAAAAGCTTCTTGCGATCAGCCTCGAAGGAAGTGTCGGATAATTTCAAATAAAAAAAGACAAAAGAAAAATATGCTAAAGATCAACAATCTGCAAGCCAGCATTGAAGAGAAGGAAATCCTCAAGGGAATCAACCTTGATATCAAGCCAGGTGAAATTCATGCCATCATGGGGCCCAATGGCTCAGGCAAAAGCACACTGGCTTCTGTATTGGCAGGTAGGGCAGACTATGAGGTAACCGGAGGAACGGTGGAATTCATGGGCAAGGATTTGCTGGAGCTTTCTCCCGAAGACAGGGCCAAAGAAGGCCTGTTTCTCGCCTTTCAATATCCTGTTGAAATACCGGGCGTCAGCACAACAAACTTTATCAAGTCTGCTGTAAACGAAAAAAGAAAATACCTTGGATTAGAACCATTGGATGCTGCGCAGTTCCTCAGGAACATGAAGGAGAAAATGAAACTGGTTGAGATTGATCAATCGCTTCTCTCCCGTTCATTGAATGAAGGATTCTCCGGTGGAGAAAAGAAAAGAAATGAAATTTTCCAAATGGCCATGCTCGAACCCAAGCTCGCCATTCTGGATGAAACGGACTCTGGTCTTGATATTGATGCACTGAGGATTGTGGCCAACGGGGTAAACCAGCTGCGGACCAAAGACAATGCATTCCTTGTTGTAACGCACTACCAGCGTTTGCTTGACTATATCGTACCTGACTTTGTTCATGTACTGTACAAAGGCAGGATTGTCCGCTCAGGCACAAAAGAATTGGCAAAAGAATTGGAAGTGAAAGGATACGACTTTATCAAAGCTGAAGTGGATCAGGAACTGGCGTAACCCGCAAAAGTGTAAACGGAAAATGATGGATGCAACAAACATATTGAAAGAAGCATTTGATAAGCAAAATGGTGCGGGTGGAAACCTTGCGGAATATCAACAAGAGAACTGGAACATGTTTTCCGGATTGGGATTGCCTGCTATCAAACACGAGGAGTGGAAATATACCAGGATCAGGAATGTTTTTACAGACAAACTGGTCATCAACAATGACAACAATCTCAGCAAGGATGCACTGGAGAAATTAATCCTGAAGGGAACAGAAAATGCCAACCGAATTGTTTTTATCAATGGCAGATTTGATGCGACATTGTCTAACACAACAGACAGTGCAGAAGCCCTCTGCATCAAGCCTCTTGAAGCAGCAGCAGGTGATGAGGATGCCAATTTCGTCAACATCAACCTTGGCCACAGCCAGCGCTACCATGGAGATGGTATCAATGCATTGAATGCTGCATTTGCCAATGGCGGCGTATACATCAGGGTAAATAAGGGAGTAAGCCTAGACAACCCTATCATCATCTACCATATTTCAGATTCAAGCCAGGGCCTTCGTTTCAGCCAACCCCGCATCCTGGTCAATATCCAGGAAGCTGCGCAGGTTGAATTGATCGAAACCTATATCAACCTGGGTGGTGGTGAAACCCTCACCAATGAAGTGGTAGAAATTTCAGCTGAGAAAGATGCAGTCCTGCATTATGTGAAACTGCAGCATGAAGGAGAGAAAACAAACTACGCGGGTACTACCCATATCAGGCAAACAGGAAAATGCCTTACCCATGCTGTTACGGTTACCTTGAGTGGAGCAATTGTCAGGAACAACCTCAACATGGTGATGGAAGCGGAACATGGTGAAAGCCACATGTATGGCCTATACCTGCTCAAAGGCAACACCCTGGCAGACAACCATACCATCGTAGACAATGCCATGCCGCATTGCTTCAGCAACGAGCTGTACAAGGGCATCATGGATGATGCATCCACAGGGGTCTTCAATGGCAAGATTTTTGTCAGGAAAGATGCCCAAAAAACGAATGCTTACCAGTCCAATAAAAATATTCTGGTTGGAGAAAATGCTTCTGCCAATACCAAGCCTCAACTTGAAATCCTTGCAGACGATGTGAAGTGCTCGCATGGATGTACCATCGGAAAACTCGATGAGGATGCACTGTTTTACCTGAGGGCCAGGGGCATTTCCGCAGAAAATGCAAGATCCATGTTGCTCCATGCATTTGCCATTGACATCATTGAGCAAATCAAGAACGAGGAAATCAAAGCCTATGCAGAGCAACTGGTTGCTGAGCGGTTATCCTTCAACATTTAAACAATGGAAACAGAAGGAACATATGATGTACAGGCGATAAGGGCACAATTTCCCATCCTTTCTAGAAAAGTGAAAGGGAAGGATCTTGTCTACCTCGACAACGCTGCAACAGCACAAAAGCCGGTGGCTGTAATCGATGCACTGGTACACTACTATTCTCACTACAACGCCAATATCCACCGCGGATTGCATACCCTTGCAGACGAGGCTACAGCAGCTTATGAAGCCTCAAGGGTAGCTGTGATGCATTTCGTAGGGGCATCATCGCCGGACGAAATCATCTTTACAAAAGGAACCACAGAGAGTATCAATCTCGTAGCGAATGCCTGGGGAAAATCATTTCTTCAAGAAGGCGATGAAATCATCATCACCTCTCTTGAACACCATGCCAACATTGTTCCATGGCAAATGGTTGCTGCTGAAAAAAAAGCCATCCTCAGGGTTATTCCTATTGATGACAACGGCATTCTTGACATGGAAGCATTCAAGTCAATGCTAGGACCCAAAACGAAATTAGTATCTGTAGTCCATGTCTCCAATGCCCTGGGCATCATCAACCCGGTTGAAGAAATCATCAGGCTTGCCCATGAGTACAATGCGGTGGTTTTGGTAGATGGAGCACAATCAAGTGTTCACCTGGATATTGATGTACAGACACTCGGATGCGACTTTTATACTTTTTCAGGACATAAAATTTATGGACCCACAGGTGTAGGTGTACTCTACGGAAAAAGAGATTTGCTTGAGTCAATGCCTCCCTACCAGGGCGGTGGAGAAATGATCAAAGAAGTCAGGTTTGAGCATACGACATACAATGAACTTCCTTTCAAATTTGAAGCAGGCACACCGAATATTGCAGATGTAATTGCGCTGAAAGCAGGCATTGATTTTATCAATACCATTGGAAAAGCTGTCATCAGAAAGCATGAAGAAACGCTGCTGAAATATGCGACAGCCAAATTAAAATACATAAAAGGGCTAAGGATCATCGGCGATGTAAAAAATAAAGTGAGTGTGATTTCTTTTGTCATTGATGGTGTTCACCCTCAAGACCTTGCTATCCTGCTCGACAACCAGGGAATTGCAGTCAGGACCGGTCACCACTGCACGCAACCCCTTATGCACAGGCTTGGAATTGTTGGAACAACCAGGGCTTCTTTTGCTGCCTACAATACCATTGAAGAAATTGATGTACTGGTAGAGGCACTTAACAAATCTTTGAAGATGCTTTTATAAATGACCAACCACAAGACCATAAAAAACATAGAACAGGAACTCATTGATGATTTCTCTCTCTTTGAAACATGGGAGGAAAAATACGAGTACCTGATAGACCTGGGTAAAAAATTGGCACCATTGGATCCGGCGTTCAAAACTGAAGACTACAAAATAAAAGGTTGCCAATCCAGTGTTTGGATTCATTCACATGAAAAAGATGGCCTTGTTCATTTTGCAGGAGACAGTGATGCCATCATTGTCAGGGGATTGGTGGGATTGATGATCACGGTACTCAATGCACAACCTGCCAAGGAAATTGTCAATGCTCCACTTGATTTCATCGACACCATTGGGTTGAGTTCTCATCTTGCCCAGACCAGGTCAAATGGATTGAGAGCGATGATCAAACAGATGAAGTTGGATGCAGGCGCATGGCAGGTGAATGCAGAAAATAAAACTGTAGAGTAAAGCTTAAAAAAAATCAATGAAAGCCCAGTGAATAAAAAATGGTACAAGTGGCTAGTCGTTTTATCCTTGATGATAACCATCGCGGCCTCCAACCTTTTTTTCATCACACAGCTGCCCAGCAAGCAAGCCAGTGCCAACCTGCAAGAAACTGCATGCAGAAACTGCCATCAGGAAATTTATGACAGCTATGCAAAAACAGCACATGCTATAGACTCAAGAACTGCAAGCACCGAATCCATCAAAGGGAGTTTTGACAACAGCAATAATAGTTTCCACTATAATCTGTTCATGCATGTTGACATGCTCAAAGAAAATAAAAAACTGGTCCAATCCTCGAGAATCAGTGGGGAAGAGATCCAAAGGGCTTCATTCGATATCGTCATCGGATCAGGAAGAAAAGGGCAATCCTATTTGTATTGGAATAAAAACAATCTCTTTCAACTTCCAATATCATATTATGCCAGAACACAGTCATGGTGCAACAGCCCTGGCTTTCCAAACCTTGCCTATTTCGACAGACCGATTTCCCTAAATTGTTTGGAGTGCCACGCTACTGCGGCCAAGACAACCAATCCAAATGGGCAGGGAAACGAGTATGATAGAAAATCAATTGTGCTGGGCATAGGTTGCCAAAAATGTCATGGGGAAGGCAGTGCACACATCAGCCACCACATCAAAAATCCAACCGACAGCGTTGGTAAGTTTATTGTCAATACAGCAAACATGGAACGGCAAATAAGGCTTGACGGATGCGCACTTTGCCACTCAGGCATGCGAAAAGCAATCAAACCACCCTTCAGTTTTACAGTAGGTATGAAATTGGATGCGTTCTCGGTAGCCAACCCAGTCAGCAACCAGGCAGATACACTTGATGTACACGGAAACCAATACGGATTGTTGGCAGCAAGCAAATGCTTTACTGCATCAGCACAGATGGACTGCTCATCTTGCCACAATGTTCACAAGGAAGAATACAATGATCCAACGCTTTTCTCTCAAAAATGCATGGACTGCCATGGTGGAAAGCATCAAAAGTCCTGCACCGTGAAGGCCGAAGGCTTGGGCACTTTACAAAACAATTGCATTGATTGCCACATGCCAGTACTGCCATCCAAAAAAATTCAGTTGGATCTTGGAAAAAGAGAAAAAATGGAGCCTGATTATATCAGAACACATTATATCGCTATATACAGAGAAGAAAGCAGGAAGTTGCTCAAGCAACTTCCTTAAAACAGCAACAAAAAATATTATACAATGAAGACTCCAGAGGAAATAAAAGAAATGGTAATTGAAAAGATCAAAACAGTTTTTGATCCGGAGTTGCCTGTTAATATCTGGGAGCTTGGCTTGATTTACGAAGTAAATGTTGTACCCATCAACAATGTCCAGATCATCATGACCCTTACAGCGCCCAGCTGCCCTGCCGCACAATCACTGCCCCACGAAGTGGACCAAAAAATCAGGGAAATTGAAGGCATTAATGATGTTTTTGTAGAAATCACATGGTCTCCTGCATGGACCAAGGACTTGATGAGCGAAGAGGCGAAGCTGGAGTTGGGATTTCTCTGATCAACCAATCATTTTCTTGCCGACAAATTCATGGCTGCAGCCAGCCATATATCATAAATATTTTTAATAAATAATTTAAAAATGTTTAAGTCTGTTAATATCATTTAATAGTATGCTAGCCCTATTAAATGAATTAAGTTTGTCTACTACTTTAATTAACTAAAATTTAAATCATGACTATCCTGGTCGCGGCGACAATACCCCAATCATCAGGTGGGCTGAAGTGTTGTTGAACCAGGCAGAAGCAGAAGCCAGGCTTTCCCCAACAGTTTCACAAAGGGCAATTGACCTTTTGAATATTGTCAGGAACAGGTCTCTTGCAACACCTGCAACCCAACAGTACACTGCAGCAAGGTTTGCTAATCCAACGGCACTTCTTCAGGCCATCATCCTTGAGAGGAGGATCGAATTTTTGGCAGAAGGAAGGCGTTGGCCAGACATCCACAGGATGGCACAAGATCCTGTTGCCGCAGTAAGGATGGCTGGTATTCCTGCAAAGGTTGCCAACGGCGGTGTTACAGGTTCTACACTTGCCCAATATGGATTGGGTACAGCAGTTGTTCTAGGACAGCCTGCGATACCTTACAGCGACTTCAGGTTCATCTGGCCGATTCCAGCATTGGAAATCACCACCAATCCTGTTATCGTACAGAATCCTGGATACTAGAATTTTGGGATATTATTCAAGGGGAGAACTCATCAAGGGTTCTCCCCTTTTTTATGTGGGCAGATGAAAGGAATTGTTGATGCGTCAATTGACCCTATTGATCAGCATATCCTCTTTGAATGATGCAATGATAGCAGAAATGGTAGAAACAATCCTTTGCCGGGCTTCAAAACTTATCCAAGCAATATGCGGGGTGATGATGGCATTGGGCAATCCAATCAAGGGGTGATCGGCAGGTGGTGGTTCCTTTTCCAGAACATCCAGCAATGCTGCACCAATCTTATGGTTCAGCAATGCTTGTCTGAGGGCCATGGTATCTATCAGTCCACCCCTCGAGGTATTGATCAGCAGGGCAGTTGGCTTCATTTCAGATAAAAACCTTTCACTGATCAGTTTATCGGTTGCATCATTCAATGGACAATGAAGGCTGATCACATCAGCTGTTTGGGCCAGGATTTCAAGATCAACAAAACGGCGATGCGGCAACTGAAGATCCCTAGTATGATGGTAAATGACATGCATTCCCAGGCTTTCGGCCATGCCTGCAAAACAGGACCCAATATTACCCATACCGATAATGCCCATGGTCTTTCCATGCCATTCACGGATAGGCGTAAGGGTATAGGTCCAATCATGGTGAGAAGACCAATCTCCATTTCTTACAGATTGATCGTGCGCTGCAACCTGGTTGCTATGATGGAGAAGCATGGCCAATGCATGCTGTGCCACTGAAAATGTTCCATAAGCCGGTACATTACACACTGGCACCCCTGCTGCGGCACATGCTTTTATATCAACACAATTGTATCCTGTTGCAGATACAATAACCAATTTCAGTTGTTTGAAATGTTCTAACTCAGGAATTCCAACCAGTGCCTTATTCGTAATCAGCACATCAACATCACTATCTAAAGAAGATAGGTTTTCTCGGTTGGTACGGTCATGAAAGACAATTTCTCCCAAAGACTTCAGCGAAGACCAGGAGATGTCTTCCTGAAACAAGGTATACCCATCCAACAATAAAATTTTCATGGGTTGATTTTATTTAACCAGGTGTTTGGGCAAATCCTCTACACGCTTGCAGCAAACCTGATCCATGACCTGGTAAAGCTGTGTTTTCAACATGCCCATCATGTGATCAGCCCCTTCATTTCCCAACGCAGCAACAGCATACATGAAAGATCGGCCAAGGAAGGTAAAGTCTGCACCAGCAGCCAAGGTGCGGGCAATGTCTGGGCCGGTGCGGATGCCGCTGTCCATCATCACTTTGATTTTGCCCTTGTATTTGTCCACCACAGGGCCAAGAGACTTGATGGCAGACTGGCCGGCATCAATTTGTCTACCGCCATGGTTGGAAACCAGCAGACCATCAATGCCCAATGCCACAGCCATGTCAGCATCTTCCACTGTTGCACATCCTTTTAAAATGATTTTCCCTTTCCACCTTTCGCGGATGGGGGCAATCTTTTCAGGATTGAGCCTGCCTGCAAAAGTACGGTTCATGTATTGCCCCAATTGACTCATGTTCAACCCTTTTGGCGTATACGGTTTAAGGGTAGCAAAACTTGGTATGCCATGGTACAAGGTATTCAGGCCCCAAGTGGGTCTTCCCATGACCTGCACAATATTTTTGAGGGTCATTTTGGGAGGCATGGCCAGGCCATTGCGGATGTCCCGTGGGCGAAAACCGAAGGAAGGCACGTCACAAAGCAGTACCAAAACATCATAGCCAGAAGCCTCCAATCGATTGAGGATATCATCCCTCAAACTATCCTCAGCCGGATGGTACAACTGAAACCATGCTTTGCCTTCAGTAACCTCAGCAATTCTTTCAATACTGGAAGTTGAAACAGTGCTGAGGATGAAAGGAAGGTTGTGCTTGAGGGCTGCCTT
>CANEWJ010000049.1 GCA_947442625.1 Chitinophagaceae bacterium | reverse complement strand
TCGATCTTATTCTGATGAAACTGAGTCGCATCAGGCAGATTCTATCCAATGACGGTAAAACCATCATCAGTGAAGGAATAGATGCCAATTTCGTAGATATCATCAATTATGCCGTTTTCGGACTGATCCTCATTGGAGAAGCCAAACCAGGTCATTCATCATAAATTTTTACGCATGAAGTTTTTATTGGGTTTAACCAGAATTATTGTAGGCGGATTGTTCATTTTCAGCGGATTGATCAAGGCCAATGATCCACAGGGATTGAGCTATAAAATGCAGGAGTTTTTTGAAATTTTGGGGATGGGATTTCTGGATGATTATACCCTTGTTTTTTCAATCCTGATGATTGCATTTGAAATCATTGCCGGTGTTGCTGTATTGTTGGGTTGGCAATTTCGCCTCTTCAGTTGGTTGCTTTTCATCCTGATTGTTTTCTTCACTTTCCTTACTGGTTATGCTGTATTCTCTGGAAAAATCAAAGAATGTGGCTGTTTTGGTGACTGTATAAAACTCACTGCAAATCAGTCATTTATAAAAGACCTTGTACTCTTCGCAATGATTGGTTTTTTATTGTACAAACGGGATCAGGTTAAATCTTTGCTAAAGCCTGTTTTGGCTGTTTTCATTTTATTGTTGATCAGTTTCTTTTCCTTTTGGATCCAGTTTTATGTACTGGAACACCTTCCAATCGTTGATTGTCTTCCTTACAAAAAAGGCATAGACATCAAGGAGAAAATGCAGATCCCTGCAGGAGCTATTCCAGATAGCACCGTCATCAATTTTGTTTACCAGAAAGATGGAAAGGAAGTTGAATTTGATGCAGAACATTTTCCATCAGATTTCAATGACAGCAGCTATGTTTTTTTAAGGAGATACGATAAGCTCATCAGGGAAGGCAATGCAAAACCAGCCATCAAAGATTTCGTCATCATTTCACCATCAGGTGCAGATACCACCGATGCCATTTTGAGTGATCCCCGTCAACTCTACATCCTTTTCACCAAAAAGGTTGAAACCGACAACAACACATGGTTAAAAGATTTTAAAGAGATTACAGAAATCTTGAAGAAAAACGAAAGACCAATTTTTGCGGTATCATCTGACGCAGACAATCTTCTTATCATGCTAAAAACCGCTGGAATTGACATACCTGTTTACAAGGGGGATCTGGTTGCGATCAAAACAGCTGCCAGGTCAATCCCTACACTTTTTGAAATACAGCAGGGAGTAATACTTGACAAATGGGGCAGGGGAGATTTCAAAGATGCGAAAACAGATATTTTAAGATAAGTTTAGAAGATTTCAAGTTTGTATCAGTATCGTTTTCATTTACTTGCATTCATGAAAATTATACTCACCCTGCTTTCCTTTATCACAGCCCTTTGTGTAAAAACCGCTTATTCACAAGACAATTCCAGTAGCTATCGTACTGCTATTGGTGTCAAGATTTATCCGGGGACAATCACATTGAAACAAGGAGTTAATGGAGGAAATTATGTTGAAGGTCAAGCTGCTTTTTTCAACAAAGGCTTCAGGTTGACGGCCTTGTATGAATTTCACAACGACATCAATGGTGCTAGGGGATTAAGATGGTATTATGGTGGTGGCCCCCATCTTGGTTTTTACAATTCCAAGCACTACGACGGAAGTACATTGCTGGGCGTGGATGGTATTTTGGGACTTGATTACAAATTATCAGGGACACCATTGAATTTTTCACTCGATTGGCAACCTTCTTTTGAATTTGGGGATGGATCAGGGTTTGATGGCTGGGGTGGATTGGCAGTAAGGATTGCTTTTTAATTGTCAGGATACAACAACTTCCCTTACAAGATTTTCTCCTATACTTTCATTTACCCGCTGAACAATCAGTTCTTTTTGGAACATCAACTCATTTTTTAAAGGGGCAACGGCAGTATAAATAAACAGGGTCCCATTCCTGATTTCCACACGATCAGTAAATTTTGCAATGGTTTCTCCCATAATTTTTTCCCAGTGGTCTTCAATCTGCAGTGATTGAATATCATTTTTTATCCTGCTTTTTTCAAGGAATTTTTTGAGGGCTTCTCCAAGGGAAATGGCGTCAGACATTATTTAAGGTTTATCAATTGGAAAGGTAACGAAATGTCTGTTAATGCATCATTCACCCTCTCATGATGTGTATCAGTTAAGATGACTTGACCGTTATTACGGATACAAACCCAGTCCAGCAATCGCCTCAACCTTTCCTGATCCAGTTTTTCAAAGATATCATCCAACAGCAGGATGGGTTCAAAACCAAAATGAAGCTTCAAGGAATTGAACGCTGCCAGTTTCATCGCAAACAACAGGCTCTTTTTTTGCCCCTGAGATGCGGCTTGTTTGAAAGGCATTTCATTCATCAAAATTTCAATATCGTCGCGGTGAATACCCACTGATGTTCTCTGAAGCATGATATCTTTTTGCCTTGCATTCTGCATGGCTTTTGCATAATCTTCTACTGATGTAGAAGGCATATAAACCAATACAGGATTTTCCTTTTCAGCTGAAATGAAGCCAAATGAATCAACAACCGATTGAATTAACCCTTCCAGAAACCTGTTCCTTTTATTGAGCAAAAGAATGCCTGATTGAATCAACTGTTCGTCAAAAGAATCCAGAAGAATTGGGTCTGCAAAGCTTCCGGCGACATTTTTGAGGTACCTGTTCCTGTCTTGAAGGAATTTATTGTATCGGATCAATTGAAGCAAATAATCATGATCCAATTGACAAAGCAAGGTATCAATGAATTTTCGCCGCTCTTCACTGCCGCCAGTAATCAAAATAACATCATCGGGTGCAATGAAAACAACCGGAAATTTACCAATATGACTTGAGAAAGGGGAGATGGGCTCCTGGTCAACGGATAATTCCTTTTTGCCATTTTCTCTCAGAATCAGGGAAACAGGAATTTTTTGTGCAGAAACCGTAAATGATCCTTGCAGGCTAAATCCACTTGACCCTTTTTCAACGGCACTTGAATCTGTTTTGTTGAAATAGCTCTTGGTGAAACAGAGAAAATAAATGGCATCCAGCAAGTTGGTTTTTCCCGTTCCATTCAGGCCACAAATGGCAGTAATGCGGTTATCAAAAGAAAATCCAGCAGAATGGGCATTCCTGAATTGGGTCAGATTGATATGATTGATTTTGAACAAAATAGAAGGTGGATGTAAAAATACATGATGTGTTGAAAATTAATCAGTTTGGATGGAGAAATGGGTCAGTTTTGTGTTTTTCGCAGTATATTTGCCCAACTTTAAGAAATAGAACCGTTAATTGTTATGGCTGCAACAAAATTCACAAAAGAAACTTATCTCTATTGGTACGAAATGATGCTCCTGCTTCGTAGGTTCGAAGAGAAAACAGGTCAGCTTTACGGAATGCAAAAAATCAGGGGTTTTTGTCACCTCTATATCGGTCAGGAAGCATTGGCTGCTGGATGCATGACCGCAACAAGACAGGAAGATCCATTCATTACTGCATACCGTGATCATGGATTGGCATTGGCCAAAGGAATGAGTCCCAATACATGTATGGCCGAATTATATGGTAAGGCAACCGGTTGTTCCAAAGGAAAAGGTGGCAGCATGCACTTTTTTGGTGTAAAAGAATATTTCTTCGGAGGACATGGTATAGTTGGTGCTCAAATTGGTACTGGAGCAGGGCTTGCATTCGCCGAACAATATAAAGGAACAGACAATGTAAGCCTTACTTTTTTTGGAGATGGTGCTTCACGCCAGGGCATGTTGCATGAAACGTTTAACCTTGCGATGATTTGGAAACTTCCTGTGATTTTCATTTGCGAGAACAACAATTACGCAATGGGAACCTCCGTAGAGAGAACTTCCAATGTCACAGACATTTACAAATTGGCTGATGCTTACGACATGCCCGCTGACAAGGTTGATGGCATGAGCCCAGAGGCAGTACATGAGGCAGTAGCAAGAGCAGTGAAGCGTGCAAGGGCTGGAGAAGGTCCAACCTTATTGGAAATGAAAACATACCGCTACAAAGGACATTCAATGAGTGATCCACAAAAATACCGTTCCAAGGATGAGGTGGAAGAATACAAGGAGAGGGATCCCATTGATCATTGCAAAAACAAATTGGTCAATGAATTTTCAGTTGCAGAAGAAGACATTGAAGAGATTAACGAGAGGATCAGGCAGGTAATTGAAGAATGTGTTCGTTTTTCAGAAGAAAGCCCATGGCCAGATGACAACGAATTATTGAAAGATGTTTATCAGCAAGAGGATTATCCATTTATAGTAGATTAATTTTAAATTTCATAAAAATGTCAGATAAAAAAACAGTAGATACAGGCGATCAGGAAGCAGTTGATAAAGCCATTGGTTTCTGGGAAAACAATAGCAAAAAGATCATCACCGTTTCAGTTGCCATCATAGTTGTTGTTGGTGGATATCTTGGGTACAAGAACTTGATTCAGTTGCCTAAGGAACAGAAAGCCAATGAGGAACTTTTTGCTGCAGAAAACAACTTCAGAAAAGATTCTTTCAACCTAGCGCTGAATGGTTCAGGTTCCACTCCAGGATTGCTTAAGGTGATCAGCAAATACAGCGGCACCAAGGCAGCGAATCTTGCACATTATTATGCAGGAGCTTCTTACCTTCAAATGGGAGAATTCCAAAAAGCAGTTGATCAACTCAGTGATTTCAGTGCGAATGGTGCCAAACAGGTGGAGGCGAAAGCGGAAGGTTTGCTGGGTGATGCTTATGCAGAATTGAAAAAGAATGATGATGCCATCGCTCATTATAAGAATGCTGGTACCATTTTTGAAGAAGACCAGGCCATCTCATCAGAGTATTTATTCAGGGGTGCCATGTTGTCTGAAATGACAGGTAAAACAGATCAGGCTATAGAACTCTATCAAATACTAAAAGACAAATACCCAAGAACTGACAAAGGCTTTATCGTAGATAAATACCTTGCAAGACTTGGCGTTGTAAAATAGTTATTCGGTGAATGTTCATGTTTTCATTCCCTGTTTTGTTGATCAATTGTATCCAACAGCTGGTTTCAATACCATTAAAGTTTTAGAGAAAGCTGGCTGTACAGTTTCCTATAACCCAGAACAAACCTGTTGTGGTCAACCAGCTTTCAACGCTGGCTATTGGGGAGAATCAAGGGAGGTATGCAACAAATTTATCAATGATTTCTCTTCAGCAGAATATATCGTAATGCCCAGTGCTTCCTGTACAGGGTTTATAAAAAATTATTATCCCAAGATTTACAACAATGCATCCAACCAGAAAGACATCAAAGGTTTTCAGGAGAAGGTCTATGAATTGAGTGATTTCCTGGTAAATGTTTTAAATATTGATGACCTGGGTGCGCATTTCGAAGGGGTCGCAACATACCATGATTCTTGTGCTGCCTTGCGTGAATGCAAGATCAAAAGCGAACCTAGAAAATTATTGGAAAAGGTCAAAGGCCTTAAGTTAATTGATTTGAAGGATAATGAAACCTGTTGTGGTTTCGGAGGTACTTTCGCCGTAAAATTTGAAGGTATTTCTGTTGCAATGGGTGAGCAAAAAGTTCAACATATCGTCAATACTGATGCAGACTACTTGATTTCTACTGATCTCAGCTGTTTGATGCACATCGGCGGAATAATGGAAAAGATGGCATTGCCCATCAAAAGTCTTCACCTGGCAGATGTGCTTGCCAGTGGCTATTAGTAGTGAATTAAAATACTTTATATGGCATATTGGTTGATCAAATCTGAGCCTTTTAAATACTCCTGGGATCAGTTTGTAGCAGATGGTTCAACTTTTTGGGATGGTGTCAGAAACTATGCTGCGAGAAATAATTTGCGCAGCATGAAAAAAGGTGATCTTGCTTTTTTTTACCACAGCAACGAGGGTTTGGAAATTGTTGGAATTGCCAAAGTGGTCAAAGAATCTTACCAAGACCCAACCACTGATGAAACTGCCTGGCTGGTGGTAGATTTCAAGCCGTACACAAAACTCAAAAAATCTGTAACCTTAGCGGCAATCAAGGCTACTCCATCATTGGCCAATATGGCTTTGATCAGGCTTGGACGACTTTCAGTGCAACCTGTTTTGGACGAAGAATGGGAAACCATCATGGCCATGTCAGAGGGCAAATAACCCCTTAAAATCCTTAGAATCCCAATAACGTTCGTTTCTGCAGTTTAGTCTTGTTCACTCCATTGTAGTTTTTGTGTATTTCCTTGATTTACAGGATAATTTAACCCACATTTTGACGTTAAAAAGTGGATAAATCTCAGTTGCCATTGATGGAATTAAGCCCAAAAAAAGGTAAATTTGTTAACAATCAATTTACGTAACAAAGCCTCACTATACCATACATGGAAGAACAAAATCTCCCGGAGCAAACCAACGACGATAACAGAATAATTTCCATCAACATTGAAGAGCAGATGAAATCTGCCTACATCGATTACTCCATGAGTGTCATTGTTGGCAGGGCCCTGCCAGATGTTCGCGATGGTTTGAAGCCAGTGCACAGAAGAATTCTATTTGCCATGAATGAACTTGGCATGGATTACAACAAACCCACCAGAAAATGTGCGAGAATTGTGGGTGAGGTGTTGGGTAAATACCATCCTCATGGTGATACTGCCGTTTACGATGCATTGGTGAGGATGGCACAAGAATGGAACACTCGTTATCCAACCATTGACAAACAGGGAAACTTCGGATCTCCGGATGGTGAAGGTCCGGCTGCCATGCGTTATACGGAAGCCAGGATGCAAAGGCTTGCAGGATTCATGATGGATGACATCGACAAGGATACAGTTGATTTCCAACTGAACTTTGATGACTCCATTGAGGAGCCAACTGTTCTACCAACAAGAATACCCCACTTGCTGATCAATGGAAGCAGTGGTATTGCTGTTGGTATGGCTACCAACATGTTGCCGCACAATCTATCAGAAGTCATTGATGGATGTATTGCATACATTGATAACCGTGAAATTACCATTGACGAGCTGGTTCAGCACGTGAAAGCTCCTGATTTTCCAGGCGGCGGAATCATCTTCGGTATGGAAGGCGTGAAAGCTGCTATGCTCACCGGTAGGGGAAGGGTTGTACTGAGGGGTAAAGTGAGCATCGATACAAAACCCAATGGGCGTGAACAAATCGTCATTACCCAAGTACCTTATCAGGTCAGTCGTGATGTGCTTACTGCACGAATCGGTCAATTGGTTGTAGAGAAGATCATTGATGGCATCACACATGTCAACAACGAATCCAACGAAAAAGAAGGAACCAGGATTGTAATTGATGTTAGAAAGGATGCAGTTGCAAATGTTATTGTGAACCAATTGTACAAGTTCACCGATCTGCAAACTTCATACGGTATCAACAATGTTGCGATTGTCAAGGGAAGACCACGCATCCTCAACCTTAAGGACCTTATTTCCTGCTTCATTGAGTTTAGGCACGAGGTTGTTGTTAGGCGAGCAAAATATCAATTGAAAGAAGCCGAGAAAAAGGCGCATATCCTAGAAGGTTATCTGATTGCACTCGACCATCTGGACGAAGTCATCAAACTGATCCGCAATGCATCCAATCCTGAACAAGCAAAAGAAGGATTGATTGCATCATTTGAGATGTCTGAAATTCAAGCAAAGGCAGTACTTGAACTAAGGTTGCAACGCTTAACCGGAATGGAGATCAACAAGATCAAGGAAGAGTACGCAGAAATCATGAAATTGATTACTTATCTCAAAGATTTGCTTTCAGATGAGTTGAAGCGATACGACCTTATCAAGGCCGAACTGATCGAAGTCAAAGAGAAGTTTGGCGATGCAAGGAGAACAGAAATTACTTACCTTGACAATGAAGTCAGGATTGAAGACCTGATCAAGGAAGAGGATGTTGTCATCACCGTTTCTCATTTGGGTTATATCAAAAGAACACCGGCTGATGAATACCGTGCCCAAAAGCGCGGGGGCCGTGGATCGATTGGTGGTAAAACAAGACAAGAGGATTATATCGAACACCTTTTTGTAGCTTCAACACACCATACCTTGCTTTTCTTCACCGAAAAAGGAAGGTGTTATTGGTTGAAGGTCTATGAAATTCCTGATGGTGAAAAACAAGGAAAGGGAAGGGCTATTCAGAACCTGATGCAGCTTCCACAGGATGATAAGATTCGAGCCATCATTGATGTCAAGAACTTGCAGGATGAAGAGTTTGTCA
Source organism: Chitinophagaceae bacterium (assembly GCA_947442625.1). Lineage (GTDB taxonomy): Bacteria > Bacteroidota > Bacteroidia > Chitinophagales > Chitinophagaceae > Pollutibacter. The sequence continues at coordinate 7,286 of CANEWJ010000049.1, read as the reverse complement.
AAAGTCACTACATCGTTCTCTGCACAAAACAGGGGATCATCAAGAAAACCGACCTGGCTGATTTCAGCAGACCAAGGGCCAATGGTGTGAATGCCATTACCATTGTTGAAGGAGATCAACTGCTCAATGCCAAGATGACTGATGGAAATTCAGAAATCATGCTGGCGGTTAAATCGGGTAGGGCCATCAGGTTCCCAGAGGCAAAAGTCAGGTCAACTGGTAGGGGAGCGATTGGCGTGAGTGGAATTGAAGTGGATGATGCTACCGATGAAGTAGTGGGCATGATTTGTGTGAATGTTGAAGACAAAACCCGTACAGTATTGGTTGTTTCTGAAAAAGGATATGGAAAAAGAACAGCAGTGGATGAATACCGCATTACCAACCGCGGTGGTAAAGGTGTTAAAACCATCAGTGTTACAGAAAAAACCGGTAAATTAGTGGGCATTTTGGAAGTAACTGAGAAAGAGGATCTGATGATCACCTGTGTTTCAGGCATCACCATCAGAACCAGTATCGCCCAGATCAGTGAACAGGGAAGAGCTACCCAGGGAGTTAAATTGATCAGGTTGGATGATGAAGATGCAATAGCAGCCATCACCAATTTGGATGTAATAAGTGAACAACCTGAAGCAGATGGAATTGATAACAATGTTACAGATGCTTCCACTGAGACACCAGCAGCTGATGAATCAACACCTGAAAGTCCTGAAAACAATCAAGGACCCGAAGAAAATACTGAAATTTAAATCATTAAATACCAAACAATGAAAAGGATCATTTTTACCCTTTTGGCAGCAACCGGTTTAATGTCTGTTAGCGGCCAAAACCTCAACAAAATCAAAGAATCTATCACTGCCAATAAGTTTTCAGAGGCAAAAACAGCCATTGAAACCTTTTTGAACAACCCCAAGTACCAAAAGAACCCAGAACTCTATTACCTCAAAGGAAAAGTCCTCAGTGCCATTTCAATGAATGCAACTGAGCGCGCTGCTATGCCTGATGCAAGGATGCTGGCCTTGGATGCCTTTAAGAAAGCATTGGAGATTGATAAAAACCAATCAACCCTTTACCTGACGGTAGACAATTACAAACCTGTTTTTGATCTTTACTCAAGTGGGTTTGAAGAGGGTGCTGCATTCTATAATGCTTCAAAATTTGAAGAAGCATTGGGAACTTTCAAAGCTACAGGCGTAATTGGAGATTATATCTTTTCCCAAGGATGGGGACTCTACAAACTGGATACAACCCTGACCTATTACATGGGATTGTCTGCGTTAAATGCAAAGAAAGAAGACCAGTCTATTGCCTATTTCACCAAACTGGCAGACGCCAATGTTGGTGGTAATTCAGACATGGCTACACCTTACCGTTATCTTGCCAAATTTTATTTTGACAAGAAGGATGATGTGAACATGAACAAATACATTGATGCGGGATTGAAGATCTTCCCCAAGGATGATTATCTTCCTTTGCTGGCGATTGACCATGCTCGTGACAAGAATGATATCGCATTTCTGCTCAAAAAATTTGAACAATTGTTGGCCATCAATCCTGAGTCTTTTGACCTCACATTTGATTATGCCAGTGAGTTGTTTGGAGAAACCCATGTTTCTGAAGCTTCAAAAAGGCCGGTAGATTATACAGAGAGATGCAGTAAAATTGAAGGTTTGTACAATAAGGCTTTGGCGTTGAAAGCAGACTCTTATGAAACCATGCTTTCGTTGGGCAAGCATTTTTACAATCAAATGCTATTCATTGAGGAAGATGCCTACAAGGTAAAAGGAACTACTCCTGAAGCGGTTAAGAAAAAAGCAGATTATGCAGCGTTGATCAATGATATGGTTGACAAGACCATTCCTCAATTGGAAAAAGTTTTTGGTCATTATGATACCATGGGCAAGTTAAAAGTCGGAGAGCGCTCCAATTTCAAATCAGCCTGTTCATTGTTGAACTATTGCTACGACAAGAAAAAGGACAAAGCAAAGGCTGAATTCTACCAAAAGAAATATGATGATGCCGACAAAGCACATCAATAAATCCAAAAAAAACATCAAAAGAGAGAAGCCAAAAACTTCTCTCTTTTTTTAAATCAACCATTATGTCACTGCATCTCGGAAGACAAATATTTGGAGACATTAAAAATTCCGGTAACGTGCTTACCGAACAACAGATTACAGCCTTGATGAAAGAATGGGTTTTGAACGAAAGGCTGAAACTGCACATGGTTCAGGTAGGGGGTTTGATGGGAGCCTGGGCAAAAAATGTAGAAAATCTTAATGAAACCGATGCATGGAGATGGAAAATGGCCGGTTTATTGCATGATGCAGACTGGGACCAGTGGCCAGACCAGCATTGCATAAAAATCATCGAACACCTGGAATCCTCGAACATTGATCCTGAAATCATCAGGGCCATTGCTTCACATGGGCATGTTCATTTCGGTGTTGAGCCCGTCACCAGGATGGACAAGATGCTCTATGCCTTTGATGAACTCTCTGGTTTGATGCATGCCTATTCATTGATGCGTCCCAACGGGTATGAAGGAATGGAACGCAAGGGTGCGTTGAAACGCATCAAAGAAAAGACCTTTGCTGTCAATGTGAGCAGGGAAGACATCAGAGATGCCTGCGAAAGGGCCGAAGTGAGTTTGGAAACATTGGTTGATTTTATCATTGCACACCAAGGCAGTTTCCAATAAATTTCAGGAATAGAACTCAATCAATTGCTGCGATTATTTGATCACCAAGACGGCGGGTACTGGTCTTTGTCCGCTGGGATCAGATGGTTTGATTGTTTCTTTTCCATTGACAAGCATACAGGAACTGCCGCCACCATCAAGGTTCATGGCTTCCACACAGCCCAGACCCACCATTATTTTTGCCATTTGTGGCAGGGTAGCACCTTCAGCCAATCCTTTCATTCTTCCCTGAATGGCAAGAATGATCATGGTTCCGTCTTTGGTATAGCCGATGGCTGTCCGAGGATGCTTATCGGCAATGGCTTTTCCAGCAAACTTCTTTTCCTCGTTGTTGGATATTTTTACCTGACCATCTTGCACCAAGACAGGGCCACCGCCAAAAGCATGTTTCACTTTCCATGGTTTTAGCCCTGACAAACTCGGATGACTGAGGTTCAATTTTCGGAATGAATCAATCATAGGAGAATATGCTGACTGAAGCACAAAGGGAACAGTCAATCCTGAATCATTGTAATTAAAGGCAATGTCCATCTTTCCGTTTTTAAAAATACCAAATGCACTGCCCAGGGTATGCACATAGGTCATGGTGTCTTTGCCTTTTCTGGAAACTGCAGGAGTATCATATCCAACTATTTTATTGTTTTGTACAATCAGGTTAACATTCCTGTTCTGAATAAATTCAAAAAAAGAGCAGTTGACTACAACAAAAGGTTGCTCATTGCGGGTAAAATATTGGCTGGGTGTCAGGCGCCTGCCGGAGGAAGTATCCACAAAAAATTGCTTGGCATGATCCTTGGCATTTATGGTTGCGATATACATGATGGATGGAGAACCGTCCAATAACTCTTCTGACTTCAAGACTTTGATGCTTCCAGGAAGCTTTCCAAATTGATTTGAAACATCTTTCCAATGCGTTTGCCCATTGACAAATGAAGAAGCCAGTAAACAAACCATTGGGATGCATCGAGATAATAGGCATGATGATGAGGACTTACCAATTATTAATCCCATCATATTGATTCTGACCAAAATTCTATTTAACATAATATAAATTATAAGTAAATTTTAATAAATGTTTTATGTAGCTGTTGATATTTTAAATGAACAATCATCCAAAGTATTTAAACTTTGAAGTAAATTGAGGGATAAAAATAAAGAATGATTCGTAGAGATTTCCTGAAAAATTCATTGCTCAGTTTACCTGTGATTTCATCAGTAACACCTGAGACAATTCAAACAAACAAACCTACTAAACCGATCATCATTTCTACATGGAATTTTGGTCGTGCAGCCAATGCTGAAGGTTGGAAAATTTTGGCGGCCAATGGACGAGCCTTGGATGCCATCGAAAAAGGTGCACGTGTTACGGAGGCTGATGAAAGCAATAAAACTGTTGGATACGGTGGATATCCAGATCGTGATGGCCGCGTAACCCTAGATGCCTGCATCATGGATGAAAAAGGGAATTGTGGAGCTGTCATGTGTCTTGAATACATCAAACATCCGATTTCAGTAGCCAGGATGGTCATGGAAAAGACCCCTCATGTGATCCTGGTTGGCGATGGAGCCCTTCAATTTGCCCTTGCCAATGGATTCAAGAAAGAAAATCTGCTTACGCCTGATAGCGAGGAAGCATGGAAAAACTGGTTGAAAAAAGCCAACTACGAACCAGTAATGAACATTGAAAACAAGCAATACCAGCAACAGCCTGATACCGGCATGTTCCCGGGCAGCATCGATAACCATGATACCATTGGTATGTTGGCCCTTGATGCACACGGTAATTTGAGTGGCGGATGTACCACCAGTGGCATGGCTTTCAAAATGCATGGCCGTGTTGGGGATTCTCCTGTGATTGGAGCCGGGCTTTTCGTAGACGGTGAAATCGGCGCTGCAACATCTACTGGAGTTGGAGAAGAAGTCATCAGATGCGTTGGTTCTCATTTGGTTGTGGAATATATGCGCCAGGGAAACTCCCCAAGGGAGGCCTGTAAAAAAGTAGTGGAGAGAATTGCCAAACGTGATCCTGAAAAGGCAAAAAATATACAGATTGGCTTTCTTGCTATAGATAAAGAAGGCAATTATGGTGCATATGCACTCCAAAAAGGATTCTCTTATGCGGTAAAATCTGCCAACGAAGAGATAGTTATTCCGGGTGAAAGCTATTTTAACTGAAATGAAATTTGAATTAGAAGTCATAGCGTTTGATTTGATATCCTGCCAATTAGCGGCTGATAATGGCGCCGACAGGATAGAGCTTTGTGCAAATCCTCACGAAGGTGGCACTACCCCATCCTATGGCATGATGAAAGCGGCAAGGAAATCAACCCACATTCAGGTATTTCCAATTATTCGACCACGTGGTGGAGACTTTTTATATACTCAAGAAGAGTTTGATGCCATGAAAGAAGACATTATGGCTGCGCAAGATATTGGTTGTGATGGAGTTGTAATAGGTATATTAAATAATGATGGAAGTGTTGATATAGAAAAATGCCAAGAATTGGTAGCATTGGCTGGAGACATGGAAGTAACTTTTCACAGGGCTTTTGACAGGGTTAAAGATCCTGTTTTATCACTTGAGCAAATTATCGCAATAGGTTGTAAAAGAATACTTTCGAGCGGTTTGAGGCCTACTGCAATGGAAGGAAGTAATATGCTTAAGACCCTTGTATCGCAGGCTAATGGACGAATCAACATAATGCCCGGCTCAGGTATAAGGGTAGAAAATATCATTCAGCTTGCCAAGGATACAGGCGCAACATGCTTTCATAGTTCTGCCAGAAAAACATTTGAAAGCCCAATGCAATACCACAACACAGACATGAAAGAGAAGCTGGTACAGGTATCGCTGGATGGAACTGAAGTAAAACACCTCAAACATACTCTTATCACTCATTTTAACTCAACGCATTGATATGCCATCAATTGTAAAGTCTCCACTGTTCCTGACCATCCTCGGATTAACCCTTGGATTGACAGGATATTATATTTTCCTGACGGATGAACCAGTAGACTATAATGCCGAAATCAAACCGATCATCAACCAGAAATGCATTTCCTGCCATGGTGGGGTGAAGAAAAAAGGAGGTTTCAGCCTGCTTTTTAGGGATGAGGCACTATCTCCCACTGCTTCTGGAAAACCGGCGATCATACCCGGTGATGCAAAAAACAGTGACATGATCAGGCGTTTGCATCACAAGGACCTTGAGGAAAGAATGCCCTATAAGGAAGAACCTCTTTCAAAGCAAGAAATTGATCTGCTCACCCGTTGGATTGACGAAGGAGCCAAATTTGAAACCCATTGGGCGTATAAACCTGTTCAGCCACAGAAAGTTCCAGGAGGCTCTTTCTTTTCGTTTTTTGGCAGTGATGACGAAAATGATATTGATCATTTTATCGATGAAAAACTGGATAAGCAAGGATTATCTCGTTCCAATATGGCTGATAAACAATCTCTTCTGAGAAGATCCTCACTTGATATTATAGGTATACCTGCTCCAGACAGCATTGCCCAAAAATACCTTTCTGACCCATCGGACAAGGCATATGAGCACTTGATTGATGATCTTCTTGCCACTACATATTATGGTGAAAGATGGACCTCCTTGTGGATGGACCTTGCAAGATATGCTGATACGAAAGGTTATGAAAGGGATTATATCAGGTCTATCTGGCGCTATCGCGACTGGCTGATTAAATCATTCAACCATGACAAACCCTACGACCAGTTCCTGACAGAACAACTCGCGGGAGATCTTTTGCCCAATGCCACAGATGAACAATTCATTGCAACAGCTTTTCACCGCAATACCATGACCAATGATGAAGGCGGAACAGACAATGAAGAGTTCCGGACCGCTGCCATTATCGACAGGGTCAATACCACCTGGGAAACCCTGATGGGAACCAGTTTTGCCTGCGTTCAGTGCCATAGTCATCCCTATGATCCCTTCAAACATGAGGAATATTATAAGTTCATGGCATATTTCAACAATTCCAGGGATGAGGACACCTATGACGATTATCCGCTGTTGCGCGAGTTTCGCAACAAGAGCATTGGTCAATACGATTCCGTTGTAACCTGGATAAATTTATACGGCAACAATGACCTCAAAACATATTATTCCAGGTTGCTTAAAACAGGGCAGCAGTGCATCAACAGTTTGTTGGCAGATTCCATGATCAATGCTGCGCTTGGGGATACCAAATTTCTCGTGTTGCGCAAATCATCCTGGGCAAGGATGAAATCCATCAACCTGAACAATAAGTCAACCCTTCTCATCCGGTATGGCTCAGGTAATGACAATGGACAACTGACCATCCGGTTGGATTCTACTGATGCCCATCCTTACTTGAAAATCAAAATTGATAAAAGCAAAGGTGGCTGGAGCTTGCTTGAAGTAGATCTTCCTCCCGGGGCAAGTGGAGTCCATGATCTTTACCTGAATTATGAGAATAGTAAGCTGAAGTCAAAAGATGACAATGGAATGCGTTTTGACTGGTTTGCCTTTACACCTGCTTTCCCAGGGAAGGATCAAAAAGATTATACAACATACCATGATCTTTTTATCCAGACCTTGAACAG
>CANEWJ010000048.1 GCA_947442625.1 Chitinophagaceae bacterium | reverse complement strand
GGGAGTGTTCCAAAAAGCACTATTCCCAACAGCATGTGTTGGGAATAGTACGATTCAGTTATATTATTTCCTTAACCCTAATTTCTCAAGGAGGGCGCGGTATCCTAATAGATTGGTTCTGCTCAGGTAAATCAGCAATCTCTTGCGGCGTCCAACCTTGGTCATTAACCCTCTGTTAGAAGAGAAATCTTTCTTGTTTACTTTTAGGTGCTTTGAAATCTCATTGATTTCTTCAGTCAACAAAGCAATTTGACCTTCAATAGATCCGGTATTTTTTGGGTTGCCACCGAATTCAGCAACGATAGAAGACTTTTTTTCTTTTGTTACGCTTGACATCTCAGTTTTATTTTAATTCATCTTTAATTTTGCCGGGAAAATTGGCTGCGAAGGTAGTGGTTTTATCAATACAAACAAAGAATTGATACAATTGGGAAAACCTTCCCCCTTACTCCATGTATTTCATTTTCAATGCATAAAGCAAAACGAACAGTGCCCCAGACAGTCCGGCCATGAGCGCCAGGGAGAATCCCATGATATTGTCTGATCCGAAAACCAGTACAGGAGCAACCACAGCAATGATAGCACCCAGGATATAGAGGCGGAGTCCATTTTTTTTCAGGCGAAGCATAAGGAGTGCGCCAATCAATGTTAACACATTGGAAACCAATGAGAAAAAGCTGTTATCTCTCATGTTGGATGAAGTATTTGCAGAAGCTATTTCACCCATGAGTTCATCCACTTTGGATTGTCCAGATGGATCATTTTTTACTGCCTCCTGAAGAACAGATTCCCAAGATTCCATGCTGTTGGTCATGGCCTTGACCGTAGATTCAGGATCTGAAAGGCCAGAAAAAGCGGAGAAAATCATGTATGTACTGGCAAAAATCGTGAGATAGCACAAAATGGTCAAAAACCGGGGGCGAACAGGAGAAAGGTCTTGATTTTGATCTTGATCAACCATTTTCTAAATTTATTCGAAGGTAGCAAGAACAATTGACCCTTAAATGTATTTTACATACTATGATGGATAAACATTTGCATATTGTTGCGCAAGATGTTCCATTGCCATCCGATTCCGGCATTTTGAAAGAGCTTGTTTTTTTGATCAAAGCATTGCATGCACAAGGCATCTTGTTGCATGTGCATTGTTTCGGAAATCAAAAACCTGAAAACCTGCTGCCCTTCTGCCACAAACTTCACCTTTATCCAAAGAGGCAGGGCCATAAGGGATTTACCCTGACCTTACCCTATGCAGTAAGCTCAAGGTCTGATAGATCCCTGATCAAGAGGCTTGAATCCGACCGCTTTCCCATTTTATTTGCAGGCCTGAAAACCGTTTCTTCTCTCTTGGATGCATCATTCAGTAGAGACAGGAGGATTGTTGTGAGGATGCTGAGAAATGAACAATCACATTTCCGGGATCTGAGCAACCTTTGCTCCTGGGGAAGCCAAAAGCTTTTTTATGCCCTTGAGTCTATCCGTTTTGGACGATTGATGAAGAAATTATTGTCAGGCTCCATTCAATTTGCTGTTTCTGCTGAATATAAAGTGCTTAAAACGCGAAGCCTTGATGCATACACGGTGGTTGACCAAATGATAGAAATGCCTTTCCTGATGCCGCAATCTGGAACAGGTAACTTTTGCCTGTACCATGGCAATTTGGGTAAATCCGAACATGCATACGCTGCCAATTGGTTGTTGCAAAACGTATTCAATACACTGGAAGTTCCATTTGTGATTGCCGGAGACAATCCATCTGATGAGCTGGAACAGGCTGCCCATGAAAAAATGCATACCTGTTTGGTCTCCAATCCGAGTGAAAAGGAATTACAGGACCTGATCAAAAAAGCACAAGTCAACCTCCTGCCAAGCTTTGTTGAACAATGCAACACAGGACTCCTATATCAGTCCCTCGCAATTGGACGCCATCTATTGACCAATACCAAAGGGGCTTTAGGGATGAGCGTAGAATCAACATGCCATGTTTCCGATAGCAGCACTGCGTTCAGTCAGATGACGGAAGTATTGTTCAATCAACCATTTGATGCAACAGCACAAGAATCAAGGGCTTTTTTTCTGAACGGCAAATACAACAATGAAAAGGGGGTCAATGCATTGATGAGAATGCTATATTAGCATTGTCGATGACTTTTCCACCTTCCGTCCTGATCATCCTTGCAGGATATTTATTGATGACGATATAATCGTGCGTAGCCATCACGATGGCTGTTCCGAGATCCTTTCCAATTTGAAAAAGCAGGTTCATGATTTCTTCAGTGGTTTCTGGATCCAGGTTTCCCGTGGGCTCATCAGCCAAAATAAGTTTGGGAGAGTTGAGCAGTGCCCTGGCAATATCGATGCGTTGTTGCTCGCCGCCGGAGAGCTCATAAGGATATTTGAAACCCTTTGATTTCAATCCCACCTTCCCGAGCACTTCATCAATCTTGTCTTCAATGGCCTTTTCGTCGTTCCAACCGGTGGCACTCAATACAAATTTCAGGTTATCGTGCACATTCCTGTCTGTCAACAATTGAAAATCCTGGAATACAATGCCAATATTTCTTCTCAGGAAAGGAACAGTTTTCCAGGTAAGGTCTTTGAGGTCGAACCCTGCAACATTGGCTGTACCATTTTTGAGCGGCAATTCGCCATACAGGGTCTTGAGCAAACTGGACTTTCCCGATCCGGTTTTGCCTACCAAATATACAAATTCACTTCTTGAGACCGTAATATTCACATCACTCAGGATCAATGAATCACCCTGGTATATGTTGGCATTTTTAATGGACAGAACTGCTTCACTCATGGTAAACCGTTAAGGTATGAAAGTAAATTTTTCGTCGTTCAGGTAAACATCAAGGCATTTCTCTCTTGCTTCCTCCACCCTTCCGATGATTTTGGCATCAACACCAAATTTCGTGGAAATATCAATCATTTGCTGCGCATCTTTTTCATTGGTATAAATCTCCATCCGGCATCCCATGTTGAAAACCTGGAGCATTTCTCTGTTGTCTGCACCACTGGCTTGTTGGATAAGATCAAAGACAGGAGGAATGTCAAACAAACTGTCTTTTACCACCCGCATTGGAGCAGGGAGGTATTTGAGGCATTTGGTCTGGCCGCCTCCGCTGCAATGGATCATGCCATGCACCGCATCAAAATTCGTTTCCAGGATTTGCCTGATGATGGGTGCGAATGTTCTGGTGGGGCTCAGTACCATTTTTCCTGCATTGACACTAAAGCCCGGAACTTCAACAGGATCGGTCATTGTATGTTTGCCGATATACACGACCTCATTGGACAAATTAGGATCAAAGGATTCAGGATATCTTTCAGCATAAACCTTGGAAAACATGTCATGCCTTGCGCTTGTCAGTCCGTTGCTGCCGATTCCGCTATTGTATTCAGTTTCATAAGCTGCCATGCCGGCACTGGATAGACCAACAATCACATCGCCAACAGCAATTCTGTCATTGGTCACCAATTTGCTTTTGGGCCATCTTGCCGTCATGGTGCCATTGACTGCAACGGTGCGCACCACATCACCCACATCAGCCGTTTCACCACCGAGGTAATGAATGTTAACGCCCATCTTTTCAAGGTCAGCAAATAAAGCGCTTGTACCATCAATGATTTCTTTGAGCACTTCACCTGTGATCAGGTGTTTGTTTCTGTCAATGGTAGAATTGAAAATTATGTTGTCATATACACCAACGCAAAGTAGGTCGTCGAGGTTCATGACCACCGCATCCTGGGCAATGCCACGCCAAACGGAGATATCACTAGTTTCCTTCCAATATAAATAAGCAAGGATGCTTTTGGTTCCTGCCCCGTCTGCATGCATGATGTTTACATGATCAGCATCGCCGGTCAGGTAATCAGGATAAATTTTACAAAAAGCATTGGCGTATAACCCTTGGTCAAGATCTTGGATGGCTGCGTGAACTTCTTCCTTTTGGGCGGAAACACCTCTTTTCTGGTATAAACTCATGGATTCGGCGGTATGCGCAAATTTAGTTTAGAACGCTGAATTGACAATATTTAAATCATTTCAACAAGAAGAGCAGTATTCTTTCAATTGAATTAATTTTGCATTTCTTATGCAAGTTCATTTTCAAATAGACAATCTTCCTCCTTTCCGGAATGCTGTTCTTACAATAGGTACTTTTGACGGAGTGCATTCAGGACATACTGCCATTCTCGACAAGCTAAGGTCTGAGGCCGATGCCCAAAACGGAGAAACTGTTGTGATTACTTTTCATCCTCATCCAAGGAGAATTTTGAACAATGCCGATGCCCCGGCACTGCTTACCAGCCTTGAAGAGCGTATCGACCGTTTCAATCAAATTGGCATAGACCATTTGGTCATTGTTGCCTTCGATCCTGCCTTTTCTGCCTTGTCTGCAAACGATTATATCAAAAAATTTTTGGTGGATCTTTTTCATCCCAAGGTCATTGTGATCGGTTACGACCATCGTTTTGGACAAGGAAGAACCGGCGATTATACACTCCTGAAACAGAAAGGTGAAACACACGGATACGCAGTCGTAGAGATTCCTGAAAAAATGCTGGATGCCTCAAGGGTGAGCTCCACCCATATCCGGCATGCGCTGTTGGATGGAGATCTGGCAACAGCCAACAGTTTGCTTTCTTATCCTTACAGGCTGCAGGGCGAAGTGATTGAAGGCGATAAGCTTGGCCGTACACTTGGTTTTCCTACAGCCAATCTTGCATTGAACGATAGTGATAAACTGATTCCGGCATCAGGTGTCTATGCAGTTAAGGTAGAACTCAATCAAAACGGATTGATCAGACATGAACTTGGCATGATGAACATCGGCTATAGGCCCACTGTAAATGGCAGAGAGAGAAGGATTGAAGTGCATATCTTCCATTTTGACGAAGACATCTACCACCAAACACTAAAGGTTTCACTGATAGCCTACACAAGAAAGGAAAAAAAATTTGCCGGACTTGATGCATTGAAAACACAGTTGGAACAAGACAAGCAGGATATTACACAGTTGCTGAACAGGCTCAAGACTGAAAGATGATTTTTGCTGCCAATTCCTTCATCAATGATGAATCTTCCGTGTCAACCTGCCCCACACCCAAGCTTTTTAGGTTGTAGTGATTCAAGAGAATCAATACTTTTTCAATGTCATTGAAACTGTATCGCTGCATGGCCTGCGTGTATTGTTTGGCAAAAAAGGCCTTGATACCCAAGGCAGCAGCGATACCATACTCATCTTTTGATCCACTGGCAGCTGCAATGTAGAGTTTACTGAAAAATGAATACAAGGTTGGGAGAATCAGTTGGATGGGGCCAGCTTTGGGATTGGCTGCAAAATAATTCAGGATTTTCAAGGTATTGGGCAAGTCTCTGTTGCCCAGCGCTGACTGCAGCTCAAAAACATTGAACTCCTTGCTGATGCCTACATATTGCTCAATATCATCCTCAGCAATTTGCTTTTTGCCCTTGAGGTTGACCGTTAGTTTTTCAATTTCATTTTCCATCCGCTGCAGGTCATTCCCAATATGGTCTACCAGCATGTAAAGGGCCTTGGGCTGAATTTCAAGCCCTTTTTCCCTGACCATGTTTGCCGCCCATTCAGGCAACTCATTGTCGTACATTTTTTTGGTGGTGATGACCACCGCCTTGCCCTTCAGGCTTTTGGCCAGCTTTCCACGGCCATCCAACTTTTTATCCTTGTGGGCAACAATAAAAATAGTTGACATCAGGGGATGATCCAGATAGGACTCGAGCCGGTCAATTTCTTTGAGGTGTTGTGCTTCTTTCAGGATCACAACTTGTTTTTCTGCAAACATGGGGTAACGCCTGCAAGCGTTAAGTACATCCTCTGCTTTTGAATCTTTGCCATAAAAAATGGCAAGGTTGAACTCTGCCTCGTTGGCTGGGAGGATATGGTGCTCTGCGAATGCAGTGAGTTTATCGATATGGTAAGCCTCATCCCCTTCCAACCAATATACAGGATGAAAAGCACCGCGCTTCCAATCTGATATGATCTGGTCTGTGTTCATTCAAATGCTGTTATATGATAGATCATGCCTAAAATTGCATGAAAAAATATGCTATTGATTATTTTTACAGGGATATCGACATAAATAGAAAAGAAATTCTTTTTCTTTGTGATGAATACGAAATTATCAATAAGCTACGAATTTTCACCATTAATCATTGAACGATGAGTACACATTACCCAGAATCAGGAAATTATTCTTCAGCCCCAAAAAAAGACAACAAGAATACCATCATCATTTTGCTGGCCATTGCCCTTGTCGGTTCATGGATTTATTTCATGTATGCCAAGAGCCAGGCCACTGCAGTAATTATTGAAAAAGATGCCCAATATGCTACCCTGGATTCAGCCAAGAACAACGTTCAGAAAGAGTTTGACGATGCCATTGTGAGGCTGGATGAGATGACAGCCACCAACAATGGGTTGGACAGCCTGGTCAAAACCCGTGACAACGAACTGGGTATCCTCAAATCAAAATTCAAATCTCTTGTAGGCAAGCAAAATGCAACCTCTGCTGATCTCGCAGAAGCCAGGAAGCTTGTCAGCGAACTCAATGGCAGGATTGATGATTATGTTAAGGAGATAGAAAGACTACAGGGAGAAAATATCCAGTTAACAGCAGATAAAAATAAACTTACCGGCGAAAACAAGAACCTGAGTACGAACCTTGCAATCACAGAGTCAGCCAAAAAAGAGGCTGAAGACAAGGTAGATGTAGGTTCTACGTTACATGCCTCAGGTTTTAACATATTGGGCATCAATGAAAGAGGGTCAGGCAAGGAAAAAAATACCACCTCCGCCAGAAGAGCTGATAAATTAAGGGTTTCATTCAACCTCGACGAGAACAGGATTGCGGTTTCTGGGTTGAAACAACTTTTTATCATTGCAAAAGACCCATCAGGCAAAGTAATCAAGGAAGAAGCATTGGCATCAGGCACCATCAATACAAGGCAGGACGGACAGGTTGATTTTACCACCAAGCTTGATGTGGATTACAAACAAAGCGAAGCCAAATTTGTAAGCTTTGACCTGCGCCAGGGTGACAAGTATACCAAAGGAAATTATTCCATTGTTGTTTACCAGAATGGATTCAAGATTGGTGAGGGTATTGCCATATTGAAGTAAAACCAAACTTTCAAATACTGAAAGCCGCATGCAAGATTTGCATGCGGCTTTTTTATAAGATGGCCCTGATTTGTGCACGGCCGATGTTGACCAACCCTGAGCTTCCGGATCTCCTACCCTCATACTGGACTGACATCTCAATAAATGAACTGATCCGTTTGGTCAGGTCCATGGTCCACAAGAAATTCTTTCCTGGTTGTAGGCCGTCGAGCATTACGTAGCCAAGGCTGGAAGAGGCAATACCATTGAATTGTATATTGCTGAAGGTAATCCTAGAGGTGATGGAAGTATTGGAGACAAGGTTGTATTTGCCTTCCAGGGTCAGGGAATTGATCATTGCATTTTCTGGTCCCTTGTTTTGCTTTTTATCCCATTTGTAGGAAGATTGTAAGCGCAGCGTGGTTCCCCGTGTAAAGGTTATCCGCGGTTCAATGGCACGGGAAAGGATATTGAAATTCCTGTTCCCAAAATTGGGTGTCTCCAGGATATTCCTGTTCAATCTTCCAATTAAATCAATGGTAAACATCTTCAACCAATTGCTCCTGATTTTGAGGGAAAAATCACGCAATCGACGGGTTTCATAGCCGTATGATAAAAAAGCACGGTTGCTGGATTGGAGAAAATTGAGGTCCATTCCCCAGACCTGGCTGAATTTATTGAAGGAAGCAGAATGGCTTTGGACCTGGTCAAAGGTGATCAGGCTGGTGTCCTGGATCATGCCCTTGAAAGGATTCAAGATCCGCTCTCCCGAAGCCAGTTGTTTTTGAGCTACCTGTAAGGCCGAAAGCAAGTATAGTCTTTTCAGGAAGGACTTCAGCACAGAGCCTTCATGCCCTTCCAGGGCGATGGAAGGATTGAAGATCAGGGTATAATTGAATTGCAGGTTGTTTGATCGGATGAATTCATTTGTTGGCGTAAAGATTCTGAGGAATTTGGCCTGATCACGGAATTTGGCCACTTCAAATTCGTTGAGTTGTTGAATGCCATCGCTATTGAAATCAATCCAGGTATACTCCCCTTGGCCTACAGGTACTTCAATATAGGTAAAATCCCTGCGCGGCTCCTGCCCGCCCCCCAATTCATACAAGGCATTCCCGGCAATGGCTCCTTTCCAGAGGTCTGTAAAATATTCCAGCCTGCCGAGCATGCTCTCATCAGCCAATGTGCTGGCAATGTTATTGGCAAGATTCAATTTTCTGTAAGTGGCATTGAAACGCACCTGATGATGATCATTAGACATCCATTCTCCGTTGATATTCAAGTTATTGCTATGGTCTTGCTTAAGCATTTTTTTACCATCAGGCAGGTCATCAGACCGGGTAAAATATCTAATGCCCCATTTGTTCAATTGGGTTGGATCAGATTGCGTGTACAGCTGAAAAGTGGAAAAAGCAAAGCTTCCGGGCGTAATTGAATCACTGGCAGTGAAACGAGAAACAGTATTCTCGGCAGCATATCCTATTCCAATTTCCCTTCCTTTCAGGCTGGGAATCCTTTTTGCAAGGGATAGTGTGGGCCTGAAAAATTGTCCGTTTTTGATTTCATCCTGGAAACTGGTGATGGCAACCTGGTTGTTGATGATCCATCCCTTCTGGTTAAGATGGTGTTCGAGTTGATGACGACTGGCATTGAAATCAGTATTGCGGGCATAGGAGCCAAGCAAATATTTCAGTTGATGGGACAGCTTGTTTTCAAGCAGGAAGTAGGCATTCAGGATTTTTTCTGTTGCTGCACCAGCCATCAGGTCAAGCCCCCAATCGCGGGTAAACTCAACACTGCGAAGCCTTTCAACAGGCCTGAATGACGCAGAGGCATACTCCAGATTGAGGCCTGACGCTAAACTCAAGCCTTTGTCTTTTTGCAGGATTTTCTTGTTTTTCAGGATCAGCCTGACGGCATAGCCATCATCATTGCTTTTGTCTTTTGAAGAAAACTGGTTCAGGTCATATTTGCTTACGGCCATGTCTGCCACAAGCTGGGTTTGGTCGTTCATGTTCCATGTGGTGGCTACTGAAACAAGGCTTTGTTTTTTGGGAGCAACCAACAAAACCACAGGCTCATGGTTGCCTGATTTGCCACCCGTCTGGGGGTTGGGCGCAATCCATTTGTATACTTTCCCATTGGCCGCAGCACTGGGATCGATTATATAATTTCCTGCACCTGCACCCACATCAATGAAAGACAGGGAATAGAGGTCACTCCTCTTTGTGGGTTGGTAAACATATACTGCCGCTTTTTTTCCAACAGCATACGTGGAGTCAATTTTTTGGTAAAGTATATTGCCTGTGGCAAATGTGTCTGCAACAGCTGAGGGATAAAAGGCATTCAGGGTATTGTCTCCAACATCAGACAGAAACTGCTTTTGGTTTGCATTAAGGGTTTGGTTGATGGGCGAATTTCTGGCATCGCCATTACCGAAATATCCTACTGAAACCTGCAGTTTTTTATTGATGGCTAATTTGTTGTTGAAAAAGAGCTGGGTGTTCAGGTAATTGCGATCGGCATATTCAAATTCAACCTGAATTCTTTTGTCTTTTGAAATCATCTGTTTCTGCATGAAGGTGATTTCAGCAGTATTGTAATTGATGGTATAGTCATGGTCTTCTCCCCTTTGCATCATCTGGCCATCGATAAAAACCCTTTCTGTCCCTGCCAATAAGATGAAAAATTGTTCCTGGTTGGCGCCCTTCAGGCGATAAGGGCCCTGGTTGCCCTCAATACCCTGAAAGATATTCCGGGTGAATTTTCCCTTGGCGATGGCTCCGCTGGCCAACAGGGTGTTGTTGGTTTTTGCATTGATGCGGTTTTCTGTTTCAAAAGAAAGGCCCTGCAGCCTTTTGTAAAAATTGAAATAATAGAGGTCTGACTGCCTGATGTCGAGGTCTCCCACCGACAGCTTCCATTTGTCTTTTGAAAACCGAATGTAAACCTGGTCAAACTCGTTCAGGTTCTGTGTATTGCCATCTGGTTGGATGGGAATATTGTTGTCGGAAATGGCGGCGTTGATCAGGATGCTGTCGCCCATGTATCCGTTCAACTGCAGGTTGAGGCTGGAATTGAATACAGCATCCTGCCTGTTTCCGAAAGACAGTGATCGTCCGAGGCTGCCGTTGGAATTGATCTTTCCAAAGTCTATCGGGCGGTCCGATCCCTTTTTTCCGGTGAGTTGGTTGCCTGGTACATTGAACCGGTAGAAAATACTGTCAAACGACATGCGCCGGGTTGCAGCATTGAGCGAAAATGGAAAAACCCTGTATTCAATCGAAACCAATTGCTGACTGGGTTTCTTGATCCAAAACAACATGGCAGCGGGATGGTCTATGGTATAGCCTGAGGGTTCAACATTGTTGATCTTGACTGAATTGGGTACGATACTAAAACTGTCCAGCCGGATGAACTGACCAGCTGTGCTGATTGTTTTTTGACGCAGGTTGCTCAGTGGCTGCGATGAAGCAGTCACAGAAAGAAATAAAATGATGACAAATGGAAGCAACTCCCTCAAATGAATTGAATATGACATTTATGACATAAAATTATTCAATATCATCGGTTTAGTTGCCATTCAATTGGATTAGATCAGTACGCAAACAAAAAATGCGTCCTTAGTAAGGACGCATTCATGTACAATCTATTGATGCTTATGCTTAATTCCCTGATAAATTGGCATTCAGGTATTCCCTGTTCAACCTGGCAATGTTGAGGACGGAAATCTCTTTGGGGCATTCTGCCTCACAAGCATAAGTGTTGGTACAGCTACCAAATCCTTCCTTGTCCATTTGAGCAATCATGCTAACAACACGCTGTTTCCTTTCAGGCTCTCCTTGTGGAAGCTGGGCCAGATGGGATACCTTGGCTGAAACAAACAACATGGCCGATGCATTTTTACATGCCGCCACACAAGCCCCGCAACCAATACAAGCAGCAGCGGCAAAGGCATCATCCGCATGTTGTTTTTCGATGGGCAAAGAATTTCCATCGACGGCATTTCCTGTGTTGACAGAAACATATCCACCAGACTGAATAATCCTATCAAAAGCAGAACGGTTGACCATCAAATCTTTTACAACAGGAAATGCATTGGCCCTAAAGGGCTCAATGGTGATTTGATCACCATCTTTGAAGGCACGCATGTGCAACTGGCAGGTAGTGGTTCCTTTCCATGGGCCATGGGGCTGTCCATTGATGACCATGGAGCACATTCCACAGATGCCCTCGCGGCAGTCATGATCGAATGCAATTGAATCACTTCCTTCTGAAATCAATCTTTCATTGAGTACATCAATCATTTCAAGAAATGACATTTCAGATGAAATGTTGTTAACATCATAGTTTTCAAAATGACCATTATCGTTGCTGTTCTTTTGACGCCAGACCTTGAGTTTCAGGTTCATTGAGTAATGCTGCATATGATCAGGTTATCTGTTTTGTAAATATTATTTGTAACTGCGTTGACTTGGTTTAACCACTTCGTAATTCAGGGGCTCTTTGTGAAGGTTCCAATTGTTCTCCTGGTGTTCCCAAGCAGATACATACATGTGCCCTTCATCATCCCGCAGCGCTTCACCTTCTGGTGTTTGGTATTCTTCACGGAAATGTCCGCCACAACTTTCATTTCTTTCCAAAGCATCGATACACATCAATTCACCCAGTTCAATGAAATCCGCTACCCGTCCGGCTTTGTCCAACTCTTGGTTCATTGCATTGATTTCTCCCGGAATGCGCACATCAGACCAGAACTCAGCTTTCAATGCCCTCACTTCTTCAATGGCTTGTTTTAGGCCTTCTGCATTGCGGGCCATTCCACATTTGTCCCAGATGATTTTTCCGAGGCGCTTGTGGAAGCTTTCAACCGTTTGTTTGCCCTGGATCGACATCAGTTTGTTGATGCGGTCTGCAGCTTTTTGTTCGGCTTCAACAAAAGCAGGATGATCTGTTGGAATGGAAGTTGTTCTGATATCGTCTGCGAGGTAGTTGCCCAAGGTGTAGGGAATAACAAAATAACCATCGGCCAGTCCTTGCATCAGTGCGGATGCACCAAGCCTGTTGGCTCCATGCTCACTAAAATTGGCTTCACCAAGTGCATACAATCCGTCAATGGTGGTCTTGAGTTCATAATCCACCCAAAGGCCTCCCATGGTATAATGCACCGCAGGATAAATCCTCATCGGAACTTCGTATGGGTTTTCTCCAGTGATTTTTTCGTACATGGCAAACAAGTTGCCATATTTTTCTTTCACCACATCTTTTCCGAGGTTGGTAATGACTTCAGCAGAAACATTGCCAAGGTTCTTCTTGCTCACTTCTGCCTTGCCATAGCGCTGGATGGCTGCTGCATAGTCCAGATAAACGGCTTGTTTGGATGAACCTACGCCAAAACCTGCATCGCAACGCTCTTTGGCTGCCCTAGATGCCACGTCCCTTGGAACGAGGTTACCGAAGGCAGGGTATCTTCTCTCAAGATAATAATCACGCTCTTCTTCAGGAATCTCATTGGCAGGCCTGTTGTCGCCTTGTTTGGCAGGCACCCATATTCTTCCGTCATTCCTGAGAGACTCTGACATGAGGGTCAGTTTTGACTGGTGGTCTCCTGAAACAGGGATACAGGTTGGATGTATTTGAGTAAAACATGGATTGGCAAAATAGGCACCCTTTTTGTGTGCCTTCCATGCAGCAGTAACGTTAGAGCCCATTGCGTTGGTAGACAGGTAGAATACATTGCCGTATCCGCCGGTGCAAAGCAACACGGCATGGGCAAAATGCCTTTCCAGTTCGCCGGTTACCAGGTTTCTGGCGATGATGCCACGGGCCTTTCCGTCGATGATGACGAGTTCCACCATTTCATGGCGGGCATGCATCTCAACTGTTCCCAGTGCCACTTGCCTTTCAAGTGCCTGATAAGCACCAATCAACAACTGCTGTCCGGTTTGACCAGCTGCATAGAATGTACGCTGAACCTGTGTTCCACCGAATGAACGGTTGCTGAGCAATCCACCATATTCCCTTGCAAAAGGAACACCTTGTGCAACGCACTGGTCGATGATGCTGGTGCTCACCTCAGCGAGTCTGTGAACATTTCCTTCGCGGGCACGGTAATCACCACCCTTGATGGTATCATAAAACAAACGATAGACTGAATCGCCATCGTTCTGGTAATTCTTTGCGGCATTGATTCCCCCCTGTGCTGCAATGGAGTGTGCACGGCGTGGAGAGTCCTGGAAACAGAAGGCTTTTACCTTGTAGCCCATTTCACCGAGGCTGGCTGCTGCAGAAGAGCCGGCAAGTCCGGTACCTACAACAATGATCTCAAGCTTCCTTTTGTTGGCCGGATTTACGAGTTTAACGGTACCCTTGTATTTGGTCCATTTTTCATCAAGTTTTCCGGCAGGAATTTTAGCATCAAGCATGGTATGTTGATTTATTGAAATGTTTAGAATAGCAATGTGATGTTTTCCAAATCAAGCTGCAGGCCGAAATACATCGCCAGCGGCATCAGGGCAAAGATCAAAGGAACCAGGATGGAGAAAACAATGCCAATGGTTTTGATCATGGGGAAAAAATTCTTGTTGGTCCAGCCGAGTGTTTGTGCTGCACTTTGCACGCCATGAAGCAGGTGCCAGGACAGAGAGAAACATCCCAGGATGTAGACAATAACCACCCATGGTTCTGCAAAAATATTTTTCATCTCCAGGTAAAGGTTGTGGAATTTTTTGTCTCCATAATATACCTCTTCAAGTCCACCAAACCTGGATGGAACCCAAAAATGTGCGAGATGTATGATCAGGAACAAAAGAATCAGTGTGCCAAGGATGGCCATTGACCTGGAATACCATTTGGAGGTTTTGTTGCCTGCGGTAACTGCGTAGCGAGATTTTCTGCTTCCTCTGTTCTGCAATTCCAGCTTATATCCCTGAACAATGTGCAGGATAAAGCCGGCAAAAAGGCCTATTTCAGTGATGCGAACCAACAGATTGGATCCCATGAAATGAGCAGCACGGTTGAAATTCTCCTCGGCATTGGCAAAGAAAATGTTTGCATTCACGTAACAATGCACAACAAGAAAAACCACCAGAAAAATTCCGGTGAGCGCCATGACAATTTTTTTGCCGATGGAAGATGAAAACAATAGACTCCAGTTCATAGATGAAAATTTCTCTGATTTGAATTGGTGCAAAGTTACATCACAAACGCTGAAAATGATAGAATGTTTCAGTGTATTATACGCAGAAAAACAATAAATTAAACATGATTACGAAAACGTTTTCTAATCAGTTGTTCAACCTTCTCAACAGTATATTGTCTACTTTGGTAAACAAGTTTCCGGGGGTAAATGGACGCCACTCGGGCAAATCAATCAACTGGACATATCGGTCAATACTGGCCCTTGTGAAATCATACCTGGATTGCTCTGGCAGGCCTATGATAGCAACCCATCCCCCTTCCTCTTCAATGTCTTCCATCCACTCTTCATAATAACAATCGTCACTGCTGTGGAAATTGAGCACATTCTCTGCAACAAGGATGTATTTGTTGATGCCCAGCTTGATCATGATGTCGATGATGTCTCTCTTGAAGGTCATGATGTCGTTTTCTATGGCATCGTTCCATTCTCCGATCATCTCAATGATGGTGTACCCCATTTCATAATCAGTAAAAAGAACCTTGATGTATAATGTGGGTGATCCAATATCATCCCATTGCGGATGGATATAGAAATTATAGATGGTCTGAGAATAGTGAAACTCGGAATATTCCCTTCCAAAAAACGGCGATTTTGGATCCTCCGCTGCGATATACAGGTGCCGCCAGTTGTAATATGGTTCTATCTCATGCACAGGCTATCAACGGATGGATTCCATCGCTTTTTTTACTGTACCGTGTTTGATCAACAAATCTTTTGCTGCTTCGTAAGACGCAATTGACGCTTGGGCCATCAGCATCTTGACGCCCCTGTCGATAAGCTTGTCATTGGTGAGCTGCATGTTGACCATCTTGTTGTCTTCTACCCTGCCCAACTGTATCATCAATGCAGTGGAAATCATGTTCAGGACCAGTTTTTGTGCTGTTCCACTTTTCATCCTGGTACTGCCAGTAACAAATTCTGGCCCTACCACTACTTCAATGGCATGGTCGGCAGCTTCAGAAACCGGAGAATGGGCATTGCATGAAATAGAACCTGTGAGGATATTGTTGGCACGGCAGGCTTTCAATCCGCCAATTACATAGGGAGTTGTGCCACTTGCCGCTATACCTATGACGGTGTCTTTTTCGTTGATGCCAAAAGCGGTGAGGTCTACCCAGGCCTGATCCTTGCTGTCTTCCGCAAATTCAACGGCATTGAACATGGCATTTTTTCCGCCAGCAATAATGCCAACGACCAGTTCAGGCGGAACGCCAAACGTGGGCGGACATTCAGAAGCGTCTACGACCCCCAGCCGACCACTGGTTCCAGCTCCGATATAAAATAGCCTTCCGCCTGAAAGCATGCGGTCTGCAGTTGCTTCTACCAAAGCCGTGATCTGTGGAATGGATTTGGCAACGGCTTCCGGAACAAGCCTGTCTTCTGTATTGATGTTTTCGAGCAATTCAAGAACAGTCATTTTTTCCAAGTGCCTGTAATGTGAATCCTGCTCTGTCG
>CANEWJ010000047.1 GCA_947442625.1 Chitinophagaceae bacterium | reverse complement strand
TTGTTGCCCGACCTGGATTCGAACCAAGACAAACAGAACCAAAATCTGTCGTACTACCATTATACTATCGGGCATCCTCCCTAGCGGGACGCAAAAATAGGATATTTACTTTTTTGCGCCAAAATTTTCACCGTCAATCGTGGATCAATTTTATTCAATTCATTTTGACCAGGTAATGGTTCTTTTTTCCTTTCTGAACAGCAATGTATTTGTTCGCCAGCAATGCCGTTGATCCAATGAGAAAGGCCTGGTCTGCAATTTTTTCCCGGTTGATGCTGATGCCACCGCCTTGTATCAGTTTACGGGCTTCTCCTTTGCTCGGAAAAATGCCAGTATCGAATAGGAAAGATACGATATCTATACCCGCCTGAATGGATGAACTGTGAATTGTATGGACAGGTACACCCTCCATGGCATTGAGCAAATCGTTTTCACTCAACTCATGCAGGTTGATTTCTTCTTTTTTGCCAAACAATTGCGCTGTGGTCTGTTGTGCAGAAATGCATTCTTCATCTCCATGGACAAAACTGGTGATGGCTGAAGCCAGTTTTTTCTGCAGGATCCTTGCACCGGGATCAACAGCATGCTCAGCCAGCAGTGACTCAATCTCTGCCTTGGGGAGCAGGGTGAAGATTTTGATCCATTTCTCAGCATCTGTATCTGCTGCATTGAGCCAAAATTGGTAAAATTGGAAAGGAGTTGTTTTTTCCGGATCCAGCCATACATTTCCCTTTTCGGTTTTGCCGAATTTTCCCCCATCTGCCTTGGTAATCAAAGGGCAAGTGAAGGCAAAACCTTCGCCCCCCGCTTTGCGCCTGATCAGTTCTGTGCCAGTGGTGATATTGCCCCACTGATCGCTTCCACCCATCTGGAGTTTGCAGTTTTTGTGGGTGTAGAGCCAATAGAAATCATATCCCTGCATCAGCTGATACGCAAATTCAGTATAGCTGATGCCCGTTTCACCCTCAATTCTTTTTTTCACACTGTCCTTGGACATCATATAGTTAACGGTGATGTGCTTACCCACATCTCTCAGGAAATCAATGAATCCCAGTCCCTTGAACCAATCGTAATTGTTGACTATTTCTGCTGAATTCTCCCTTTCAGGATTGAAATCCAGGTATTTTTCAAGCTGACTTTTGACGCCAGTAATGTTTTTCTGGAGGGTTTCCTCGTTCAAAAGGTTTCTTTCTTCGCTTTTCCCACTTGGATCACCCACCATTCCAGTGGCACCACCCACCAGGGCAATGGGCTTGTGCCCTGCTTGCTGAAGGTGATAGAGGAGCAAAATGGGCACCAGGCTTCCTATGTGCAGGCTCTCTGCTGTAGGGTCAAATCCAATATAGGCTGTGGTTGCTTCCTTTTTCAGCTGCTCTTCTGTACCAGGCATGATGTCCTGTAGCATTCCCCGCCATTTGAGTTCTTCTATGAGGCTCATTTAAAGTTGTTTGCGCAAATGTAGGAAGGTTTGTTCTCCCATACAAAATGGGCAATATATGGGGGGGTAAAACGTTAATTATACTTGTATACATTGCCTTTTAGGCAGATTTATCACAACGCTGGTTTACCTTTGATGTCAGATATGACATATTTCCGAATTTGTGTTCTTGCTGTTATTTGCCTTTGGGTGAGTAAGACGTCTGCTCAATTCAGGAAGTACTCCAATGAATTTCTGAACATTGGAGCAGGCGCCCGGGGACTCGGAATGGGTGGGGCACAAGTGGCTAGCGTTGCAGATCCCACTGCAGGGTATTGGAACCCTGCTGGCCTTACAGAAATAAAAGAACATCCAGTGGCTTCGCTCATGCATGCTGAATATTTTGCGGGGATAGGGAAGTACGATTATGCTTCCATTGCGATGCCCATTGGTGATCCAACTGTTGTAACGAGGACATTGGGTTTTTCACTGATTCGTTTTGCCGTGGATGATATTCCCAATACCCTGTTTCTGGTGGAGCCTGATGGTTCTGTGAATTACAACAATATCAGGTCATTTTCCTCTGCTGATTATGCTTTGCTGGTTTCTTATGGGCAGGTGATTTTCAGCGATGAATACCGCACATTTTCATTTGGAGCCAATGCCAAGGTAGTGCACAGGAGTGTGGGTAGTTTTGCAAAGGCCTGGGGTTTGGGGATGGATGCAGGATTACAATACAGGACCAGGCGTTTCAATGTTGGCCTGACGGCAAAGGATGTTACCACAACCTTCAATGCCTGGAATTTCAATTTCACAGACAAAGAGAAAGAGGTATTGTACCTTACCAACAACGATATTCCTGTAAAGTCTACCGAACTGACCGCTCCCAGACTGGTCTTGGGTGCATCTTATTTTGCTGAACTTTCAGAGAACCTTGGGCTGAATGCAGAATTGAACATGGACCTCAGTTTTGATGGCAGGAGAAATGTGTTGCTCAGCTCTTCAGCGGTGAACATGGACCCACGGGCTGGCCTTGAGCTGGAATACAAGAAACAGTTGTTTGGCAGGCTGGGCGTATATAATTTTCAACAGGGATTGAAAGATGGTGATTCAACCAACCTGAAGAAGGTCTGGATTTACCAGCCAGGGTTGGGTGTTGGTTTCAAGTTGAAGAACGTGGAGATTGATTATGCCTTCACCAACCTGGCCAACCAATCCAACCCCTTGTACACCCATATATTCTCATTGAAGTTCACCCTTGTTAGAAAAGAAAACGCTTACTAATGAAAAGAGGATTGATGTTTAGCGGGCTTTATTTGCTCATGTTGGTGTTGATGTCTTCAACTCCCTTGTTGGCACAGTACAACAATGAGTGGATCAACTACAACAAAAGCTATTTTAAGTTCAAGGTCGGCGAAACGGGGCTTTACAGGATTCCTTTTGCCACCCTCCAATCCAATGGCTTGGGCAATACGCCTGCAGAACATTTTCAATTGTGGCGGAATGGCAAAGAGGTGGCGGTTTTCATCAGCAAAGGATCAGGTTTATTGGGTAGCACAGATTTTATTGAATTCTTTGGCCAAATGAATGATGGCAAGGCTGATGCCATCATGTACAAAAAACCTGAATTCCAGTTGTCTGACAAATGGAGCCTCCAGACGGATACCGCAGCGTATTTCCTAACGGTCAATGCCGCTGCAGCCAATGCGCGTGTCGTCAATGCGCAGAACAATACTGCCTCCAATTCCTTGCCAGTTGAGCCCTATTTTATGCACAGGCTTGAACGCAATTTCAAGGACCAGATCAATCTTGGGTATGCCGCTATTGTTGGCATCTATGTGTATTCATCTTCCTATGACAATGGTGAGGGATGGAGCAGCCGAAATATTCAGCCAGGGTCTCCGTTGATTGAACAATACAACAATCTTTTTTTCGCGCCAGAGGGCCCAGATGCCAGCCTCACCATTACCGCATTTGGTAATGCATTGAACACAAGAAAACTGCAGGTATTGGTCAATGGAAACAAACTGATTGATAGTGCTATGGACTATTTCAGCGCAATGAATAGGACCGTTACAGTTCCAAAAACATTCCTCGGGCGGGCTGTTGATACCATCAGGGTCAACAATGAAAGTGCAGTAGGGTCTGATCGCATCACACTGGGCAAATACGAAATGGTATACCCAAGAAAATTTGATTTCGGAGGGAATGGTCTTTTTGAGTTCTCACTTCCGGGAAATTCAGTCGGCAATTATCTTGAGATCACGAATTTCAGGAACAATGCGGTAGCGCCGGTTTTGTATGAACTTACGGAGGGGAGAAGGTATGTGGCAGACATGACCGTTCCAGGGAAGTTCAGGTTTGCTTTGCCCGCAGGTGGTACAAGAAACTTTGTGATGATGGATGCCTCCGCTGCTGCCGTGAAAGTGGCAGATGCCATGACCAGAAGGAATTTCATTGATTATGCATCCTCTTCCCGGCAGGGGAATTATCTGATGATTGCCCATTCCAGTTTGGGGCGCAGCAGCAATGGAGACGCCATTCAAAATTATAGGGCTTACCGGAGCAGCAACGAGGGTGGAAAATACCAGGTGGGTGTTTACGATATCGATGAGTTGGTTGACCAGTTTGCTTTTGGGATCAAGAAGCATCCCTTGTCAGTAAAGAATTTCATTGCTTTTGCCAGGGCATATTTTGCTGTAACGCCTCAATATGTTTTGCTATTGGGGAAGGGCATTACCTATGACCAGTACCGCTACAATGAATCCAGGCCCATCACAGAAAGGATGAACCTGGTGCCAACTTTTGGTATTCCGGGATCTGATAACATCCTGGCATCCTTTAACAACGATGCCACTCCTGAAATCCCTATTGGAAGGCTGTCTCTAACTACTGGGGATGAAATCAATGCCTATTTGGAGAAGGTTAAACAGCATGATAAATCATTGCTTCCCATCGCCCAGACAGTTAAGGATAAGGCCTGGATGAAGAATTTTGTCCATGTGATTGGAGGAGGCGATCCCTTTCTTCAAGGTGTGATCAACGAATACATGAAATCTGCCAGCCGGTTTGTAAAAGACACATTGATCGGTGCAAAAGTGTATACTTTTGAAAAGATCACCTCCGCGGGAGTGGATCTTGTGAACTCAGGGTTGCTTGGGAATCTCTTCACCGAAGGATTGGGGGTACTGACTTATTTTGGTCATTCCTCTGCCAATTCCATGGAGTTCAACCTGGATGATCCTTCCATCTTTGACAATGCAGGTAAATACCCACTGTTCATCGCCAATGGTTGCAATGTGGGAAATTTCTTCGTCTATGACACCCTCAGGGCAACCACAGGCAAAAAAACTATTACCGAAAATTATGTATTGATTCCTGGCAAAGGCAGCATTGGCTTTATTGCCAGCACTCATTTTGGAATTGTCAATTACCTGAATCTTTTCACCAGTATTTTCTACAGAAGAATGGCTCAAGATGACTATTCCTCAACCATCGGACAGCTTTTGACCAACGTATTGAAGGAAGAGATTGTCCAGGGTGGCAGCAGTGATTTTTACAACGTGTTGACAGTTGAGCAAATATTGTTGGGTGGTGATCCTGCTGTTTCACTTTTCTCGCATCCATTGCCAGATTATGTTGTGGAAGATCCTCTGATCAAGATTGCGCCAACACCCTTATCGGTCAGCAATACCAATTTTGACCTCAAAGTCAAGTTTCAAAACATCGGCAAGGCTACTCAAGATTCAGTGTTGGTGTATGTTAGGCGGGAGTTACCAGACGGTACCATGGTCGATCTTTACAAACAGAAAAGGACTGCAGTGTATTTTGCAGATTCTATTTCCATTTCTGTGCCCATCAATCCTTATTCAGACAAGGGACAGAACAAGATCCATGTAGCCCTTGATCCGGATGACAAGATCAATGAGATCACCAATAGCAACAACAGTATATCCAAGATATTTACGATTGCAGAAGATGAGGTAAGGCCAGTATATCCGATCCAATTTGGAATTGTCAATACCCCTTCGGTAAAGTTGACAGCCACCACCAATCAATTCCTTTTAGCACCTGCGCAGTTCTTGCTGGAGGTGGATACAACAGAATATTTCAACTCGCCATTAAAAGTGGCCCAGACCCAAACTTCCTTGGGTGGCATCATTGAGTTTACCCCAACGCTTCCCCTCCGCGACAGCCTGGTGTTTTACTGGCGTGTTGCCAAGAAGCCCGATACTGGTGTAGTCAACAAGTGGTCAAACTCCTCATTTGTTTATCTGTCCAAGAGTGGTACGGGATGGAGCCAGTCGCATTATTTTCAGTATTTGAAGGACAATAATGTAGGGATTGTTTTTAATCGAAGTGCAGCATATGTTGAGCATCCAAATACCATTTCTGTGAGGTCGGGTGTATTCCCAAACTTTAACACAGTTGTTTCCAAGAATTTAAACCTATTAAGGAATAATGGCTGTGGCGCAACATTTAATTCATTGGAGTTTTTGATTTTTGAGAAAAATACTGGTCAGTCGTTCAAAAATTCATCAGCCGGATCTCTTGGACTTTACAATACTAATTTCTGTTTTCAGGCAAGCCCTTATCAATTTAACTTTAATTACAATTCATCTGTCTCAAGAAAATATGCAATTGATTTTTTTGATTTATTGCCCAATAATACCATCATTGTAATGACCAATTGGTCCAATGGTAATACTTCAAATCAATATATTGATGATTGGAAGCGGGATACTTTACTCAATGGCAGTGGAATATCCTTGTATCATACATTGAGGGATATTGGTTTTAGTCAAATTGATTCTTTCTATAGAAATGTCCCATTATTATTAATTGCAGTTAAGGATGCTTTTGGAAAGTGGAAAATTCAAGAACAACATGTAGGGGTATCTTCTCAAGCAATCATTAACGCTTCATATACCTTCTTAAGCCCTGCTTTTAGTGGTTATCAGGTCTCAACGCTAATCGGCCCCTCCAAATCCTGGTCCAGCATCCATTGGACCGGCGCTCCTCTCGAAACAAATTCTGCTGATGAGGTAAAATACAAGGTTTATGGAATGCAGCAAAATTTCAGCGAAACCTTGGTGTATTCAAGCAGTAGTAAAATCAAGGATACCAGCATTGCCTTCATCGATGCCAAGGCCTATCCCTTCCTGAGGATTGAGCAGGAAAACAAGGATACAGTAACTCATACACCCTGGCAACAACGCTATCTGCAGGTGAAATATGACCCTGTGCCGGAGGGTGCATTGACAATGGCATCAGTTGTTCCCATGAAAGATACCCTTGAAGTGGGTGAGCCCATGAAATTCAAAATGGCCTTTAAGAATATCAGCCCTACTGCTTTTGACAGTGTCAGGCTGTACATGACGAGCACAGATCCTGCCAACAATACCAAAGTCATTTTCGATGGCAATAAGAAGCCTATCGTCTCGGGGGATACGATCATGATTGACCAAACCATCGATACCAAAAACCTGGTAGGCGATAATGCGGTTTACATCAATTTCAATCCCAACAATGCCCAGCCAGAACAGTATCTGTTCAACAATTACCTGAACAAAAATATTTACGTAAGGCCTGATACCTATGCACCCAACCTGGATGTGACTTTTGATGGGATCCATATTTTGAACAAGGATATTGTATCCCCTAAACCCAATATTCTCATCAAGTTGAAGGATGACAGCCGTTACCTGGCATTGAACGATACTGCCTTGTTCAAGGTTCAATTGGGTTATCCTGATGGACAACGAAGGAACATAAGGGTTGACAATGACACTTTGCAGTTCAGCCCTTCCAATAACGTGCCTGGTGGAGATAACAATGCTGCCACACTGGTCTACAAACCATTTTTGAAGGAAGATGGAGAATATGAATTGGTTGTAACGGGTAAGGATGTGAGCAGCAATCCATCAGGAGCCATTGAATACCGGGTGGCATTTGAGGTGTACAACAAGTCCATGATTACCAATCTGCTGAATTACCCCAATCCTTTCACCACATCTACCGCCTTCGTATTTACACTGACTGGAACTGCATTGCCTTCCCAGTTCAGGATACAGATTTTGACGGTTACAGGAAAAGTTGTGCGTGAGGTAACAATGCAGGAGTTAGGCCCCATAAAAATCGGCCACAACATCACGGAGTACAAATGGGATGGGAAG
Source organism: Chitinophagaceae bacterium (assembly GCA_947442625.1). GTDB lineage: Bacteria > Bacteroidota > Bacteroidia > Chitinophagales > Chitinophagaceae > Pollutibacter. The sequence continues at coordinate 8,560 of CANEWJ010000047.1, read as the reverse complement.
GATCAGTTTGGTCAGCCATTGGCCAACGGGGTCTACCTCTACCGGGTCATCGCGGACATCGATGGTAAAAAGATTGACAAGTTGAAATCGACATCATTCAATACAGAGAAATATTTCCAGAGTGGTTACGGCAAAATGTACCTGATGCGATAAAGAACCATATGGCCACTACTCTTCTTTCACCCGAGTTCAAATTGATGCTGTCCTGTTGCCGGGTTATTCCTGGTAAAAAAGAATTGAAACGCAGGGAGGAAGCGTTTAACCATACGATTGATGAAGAAGCCTTTTGGGCACTGGTGTTTCGCCACAGGGTCTTCCCAATTGTCTTTTTCAACCTTCAGCGGGAAGCCCGTCTGTCAATGGGCTTGAAAGAAAAACTCAAACAATATTCCGAAAACAACCAGCGCCTTGCTTTGCAATCCATGCTCATGCAACATCGCTTGCAAAAAGAACTGGACAAGCATGGGTTCAAAGGGTTTTTCTTGAAAGGGGTAAAGCTTTCTGAGCTGTATTATGGGGATCCCGGGCTTCGTCAGGTGATGGACCTTGATTGTTGGGTGGAGGAGCGCGCCATTGGCCATGCGATGGAATGGTTGTATGATGAGGGCTATGTGTCTATGCCTGATGTTCGCCGATTGAATAACCTACAGTTCGCCTTTGTCAGAAAGACTGACCATGACCTTCAATTCTTCACCGAGAAGCCAGGGCTGCCCAAAATCATTGAATTGCACTGGGCATTAAGGGGTCCTTTGGGAGGGTTTAATCTGCGGCCGGAAACACCCATGAATGAGGTAGATCATTTTCTTTACCTCTGCGCCCATGGCACAGAGCATGGATGGTTTCGCTTGAAATGGCTTTTCGATCTCCCCCAGATCATGGACCGTGTAGCCTTTGAATGGGACCTGGTTCGGGAGCGGGCAATCGTGTTGGATTGTTTGGATCATCTTGAAATCACCATGATGGTTCTTGAGGCAGTGTTGAATGAGCCCATGCCTGCTGCTATAATGGATCATTTGATCCCCTCAACATATACCAGCCAACTCAGTTACATTCACAAAGCGATTTCATCAGCCACAGTCTTCAATGATAATGACGCCAATCGTTTGGCCTACCTCAGGTACATGAATGCTTTGAGCAGGAAAAAAATCAATTGCGCGTTAATCTTGAAATACATGACCAGTCCAAAAGATTGGGAACTGCTGCCTCTTCCTTCCCGACTTTTCTTTTTGTATTTCCCTCTTCGACCTTTTTTATTCCTGTGGCGATGGATTTTTGATAAGCGCTGATGCTTTCGATGGGTAATTGCTGAGCGGTCAAATCCGTTGTTTCTCGTACATTGACTTGAACAGCCCTTCTTCAGCAATCAGCTGTTCAAAGCATCCCACTTGTACAATTTCCCCTTTCTGCATGACATAGATTTTATCCGCTATTTTAAGGTTGTACAGACGGTGTGAAATCAGCACCACAATTTTATCCTTTAAAGCAGTCTTGATCGTGGAATATACATTGAGTTCAGCAAATGCATCCAGCGCACTGCTGGGCTCATCCAATACAACCAATTGCGCGTCCTTGTAAAAAAACCTTGCCAGGGCCAGCTTCTGCCATTGTCCGCCACTTAGTTGCTCACTTCCGTCAAAGATACTCCCCATCTTGGTCTCATATCCTTTCGTGAGTTTCTCAATGAAAGCTGCTGCTCCGCTTTGCTGGCTGGCCATTTGCATCTGTGCTTCAATCTCATCAGAGGGCTGATAATCAAAGTGAATGTTTTGTCCGGCAGTAAGAAAATATTTTTCATAGTCCTGGAAAAAGAAACAACTGTTCCGGTAGAAATCAGTTTTATGAAACTCCTGCAATAGGATGCCATTGAGCCTGATGTTTCCATGATCCGCGGCGTAAAAACCGGCCAACAGTTTTACCAGGGTGGATTTTCCGGAGCCGTTTTCTCCCACAATGGCAATGATTTGTCCTCTTGATGCTTCAAGGTTGATGTTGTTGAGGAGAACATGATTTTGGTTGGGGTAACCAAAGCTGAGTGACTCAATCTTCAATTGATCCAGGCGTTGAGGAAAATCCTGGGTGGCTGCCGGGATATTGTCTTCGCTCAGTGCAAAGAATTCATAGAGATCTTTCAAGAAATTTCGGAGTTGAAATACCTGTAGCAGGGATTGGAAAAATGCTTTGGAGCTGGATTGCATGCGCTGAATCCCTTGAAGGTACAATACAAATGTTCCGAGTCCAATCAGATGGCCGATTGTCTTCAAGGCAAGGTAACCAATGGCCAAACCAAGTGCCAGTATTTCAAGCAACTCTGCCATGATGTTATGCCTGAGTGATAATTGTCTGTTGATGTTTTTTTGCTGGTTGATTTCTCCCCTCAGGGATGTAAATTTTTGTTGAAAAATATGACCAAAATGATAGGTCCTCAATTCCTTGGCCCATTGTATGCCGGTCATCAATTGAAAAATATAGCCGGATTCCCTTTCTTTAGGCGCCAGGCTGAATTCAAGGTCTGTTGCCCTTTTTCCTTGCAGCCACTTGTTGAGGCTGATGGGAATGGCCAATGCAAAAAGGGCAAGAAAGAAATAGGCCTTGATGGACATAAAGAACAAGACAAGGAAGAGCAACGACAGGGCATTGGCAATCGAGGCATTGATGGCAGGAAGCAATTGCACAATCCGAAACCTTGCCTGTTGCTGGGCCAGGTGCAAGTTGTTGTGAAAGGCTGGATCCTCAAAATGGACGTAGGAAACCAAGGAAGCTTTTTGGATGATTTTCAGCGAGAATACATCTGCCACCTCTTGGCTGAACAACTGCTCGAGGTGGTTGGCATACTGGTTGATTGCAGCAATTACCCATTGAAGGCCTGCAAAAAAAGCCACCAATGCAATAATTTGATTGGGATCTGGAATGGGCTGGCTGATCATGTCAATCAAGGCCTTGACCATGTACAGCTGGACCAAGGGGAGGAGAGCGGTCATTGATTTCAACAAAACGATCAGGTTGCCCAATCTTTTGTTGATGGAATAGACATCCCTCATCATTCCTGATAGTTGGCGAAGGAAACTGCCCAATTCATTTGTTCTGGCCATTGCTTTCTGTGGATGCTCTTTGTATATTTGGCCTTAAAGGTAGCAATTTGGAGTATACGTACTGGGCATATGGTTTAAAGGTGGGCAGTCAGCTTCCGTTCCCTGAGCTGTTGCCGCTGCAAAACGATAATCCCTGCGATCTGACTGTTGCATGGGGGGCGATTCCTGTGATTGAAAAAACACCCAAGGGGTTCCATTCTGAAACGTATGACATAACGCCAACCAGCTACAGGATCTCAATAAAGGAAGTGGCAAGCTATGCTGTACTAGGAGGAAAAAGCATTGTCATTGAACCTGATGAAAATGCAGACCAGAACAGCATCCGCTTGTTTTGTTTGTCCAATGCCTTTGCTGCAGCCTTGCACCAGCGAAAGACCATCCCAATCCATTGCGCTGCCCTGGTAGACAATAGTGAACTGGTCCTGATGCTGGGTGATTCTGGTGCAGGTAAGTCTACAACCATGGCCTCTTTGGTCCAGAAGGGGCTCAAACCCTTTTCTGATGATGTGTGCGTGCCTTTTCAAGATCCCGAAACTGGCAGGATCAGCTTATTCAGCTCATATCCCATGATGAAGTTCTGGAAAGAGACCCTTGCGCTATTGGGGATGGAAAATGCGGTGGACAGGAAAATCAGGCCTGACATGGAAAAATATGGCATCTATTTCCATCAATCCTTTTTGACAGAAGCCTTGAACCCCAAGCTTATCATCCTCTTGGAAAAATCAGATGAGATTTCTTCTCCAATTTTAGCACCGATATCTGGGATTGAACTTTTTACTCAATTAGAGTCAAATGCTTACCGGGGAGAGTATTTGGGTTTTTCAGATCTTAAGAAAGAGCATTTTATGCTTTTCACCCAACTGGCCAACCAGTCGGCCTGTTTTGTACTGAAGCGCCCTTCAGTAGGCAATTTTGTTGAGGAAGTGGCCCAAAAAATAATTAATTTGCTCAACTAATGGAAAGATTCATCCAGAACAAAGCGATTGTGCAATCCAACATTGGAGAGGAGGTCGTGATGCTCGACATGGATTCAGGATTTTATTTTGGGCTTAATTCTGTGGCATCTGTAATCTGGGGAATGCTGGCCAATGAAATCGGTTTTGAAGCATTGGTCGACCAGCTGATGACACAGTTTGCAGTGGATCGATCCCTTTGTGAGGCCGATACCAAAGAACTCCTCGACCAGATGCTGGAAAAAAACATCATCAGAAGGTTAGCATGAGCAGTAAGGGGCTGATCGATTGTATACTTTTTCTGGAAGCATGGTGCCTGCTTCACCTGGCGAAGCTTGTCATTTTGTTCATGCCTTTCAAGAGAATTGCATCGTGGATGGGACGCTTGCAAATTGAGTCAACCCATGATCTGCAATACACGCGAATGGCTGCAATGATTGAGCTCGCCATCCGAAGAGCATCCAGGTATACGCTGCATAGGAGCAAATGTTATGATCAGGCCTTGACAGCAAAAGCCCTTTTGGGGCAAGGCAGATTGCCCGCCACCATTTATTTTGGACTGGCAAAGGACAGCGACAACCAGCTCATCGCCCATGCCTGGGTTCGATGTGGCAATAAAATCATATCAGGAAAAGCTGGTTTTGAGCGGTTTACTGTAGTTGCCTGTTTTGGAGATGCATGGGCTGGTTGATTCAATTTTATCTATAGCAAATCACATATTCATAAAGTCTTTGTTACCTTTGCCGATCTCCTAAAAAACCAATTTTATTTATTAATATGGATGGTGCATTTACTTCCATAAATTGCTACTATGAGTGGTTTTTTTGGCATTTTTCGCCCACAGGGAGGCCCAGTTGACCTGGAGGTATTTGAGCAGATGAAAACTGCCATGAACCGGAAAGGGTTTGATGGCATGGAAACCCATGTGGAGGATAAAATTGCGATGGGCCATCTCATGCTAAGGGTTTCACCAGAGTCGAAATATGATAAACAGCCATTGAAAAGTTCCTGTGGAAATTTTCTTTTGGTGGGGCATTTTCGGCTGGACTACCGCGATGAGCTTGGGGATAAGCTGGGGCTTACAACGGCCGAACTTGAACTGACACCAGATTCACTACTGGCGATGTTGGCATATCAAAAATGGAAAGAAAAATGTGTTCATCATTTGGAAGGGGATTGGGCGGCAGTATTTTTTTTAAAAAAAGAAAATTCCATTCTTCTGTTAAAAGATACAATTGGCTTTGCCGCATTGTATTATATTATTTTGAAAGAGTCCATTTTCTTTTCGTCTGATGTTGATATGTTCGCTAAAATAAATTCATTTCATTTAACGCTTGAAATGAGTCAGGTTATTAGGTTAAGTCAACCAGGATTCTCGTTGGAAGATGGTTGCACATTATACAAAGGTCTGAAACATGTAAAAAATTCAGAGCAGTTGGTTTTCAATCAACAGGGTATTTTTCTTTCAACTGTATATGCCAAAGTCAAATTACACAATGGAACAGTAAATTATAGGTTTGAGGCTGATTATTTCCTGGAGTACAAGAGTTTATTTGTTTCTGCCGTCAGGAGTAGAATGAGATTCACCGGGGAGAAGGGGATTTTTTTAAGTGGCGGAATGGACTCAACTGCCCTGTTGTATTTTATGGAGAAAGAGTCAACATTTGATGGGGGTAAAATTGTCTCTTATACTTCCATTCCAGATTTAAATTTTCTTGATAATAAAAGTGAAATAAATGCTTTTCAAGAATTTGATCTGATCCAGGAATTAAAAAAAAATCATGGAGACGTCTCTTATTCTTTTTTGAGTTTTCCTCAAGTTGAATTGTTTGAAACCTTGAGTGCTGATAGAAAAAGAAGTGGCCTTAATCCAATTGTGTCGAACAATACTTTTTGGATTGAGGGAATTTTGAAAGAATCAAAAAAGAGGGATATCAGGAGAGTTTTTAATGGACAGTTAGGAAATTTTACGTTAACTTGGAATGCTCCTCAACTTAGCTTGAATCAATTTCTCAAGCTGGATTTATTGAATCTATTCAGCAATTTGTTATCCTCCTCAAAAAAAAATAATGTCTCTTTTTTAAAGGTTCTTTGGGGCGAAGTTTTCTCCCAGATGTATATGTACATCAAAACCCGCGTAAATTCTATTAATGGCTACTCCAAACAAATTTTAGTAGATAAGAGTATTTTTCAAAATCATGTTTTACGTGTGGAATTGGGTAAAGCGCGAGAAATCAAAAACAGTTTCATCCCTGGTCTAAACTTCTATACCAGTCCAACGGCTATGCGGGCAGCGGTTTTCAACATTGTAATCAAGCACATTGGTATGCAGTGGTACTTGGAATCTCACAGGCACGCGTTGGAGTCTGTTGATCCAACATCTGATCGCAGATTTGTTGAATTTTCATTTATGATACCATCAAAGCTGTTTTATAGCAAAGGGGTACGAAAATATATGTATAAAAATGTGATGAAAGGGTTACTTCCTGATTCAATTACAAACAGTACTCAAACTTTCAAGCAGTCCCTTGATATTCGAAAAAGAATTATTGCAGATGCAGAAATAAATTTATTTATGGACAAGGTTAAAAATAATGAACCGCTAAAAAAAGTTTTTAAATTAGATATGTTATTTTCTGATTATGAGTTAATTAAAACCACAGAAATCAATATAGCGTTATCATTTGTTAATAATTTTCTTAAAAACTTATCAATTGTCCGGTTTTATTGCCTAAATACTATAATTTTACCTGATTAATTTGTTGTATGATTGAAAAGTGTACATTGTGTCATTGGATTAAGCCTGAAATTAAGCAACTGTCTGTGAACAATACTGCAGCTGATTGTTCCTCAGTCGGGAAAGTAAATGGGCTTAATGATGCACTTTCACCAACCACATGCCAATCATGATTGTATTGAAGTATACTTTCAGGTTTTAGGGGACAGTTATTGAACAATCACTCCATAAAACAATTGTTAATCATCCTTTTTGTTTATTCCCCCCAAACCCCATATCTTTGCAATCCCAAAAAAGAGGAACAATATGCTGATCATCGATTCTAAAGACTGCGAAAACATAGACAAAGCCCTTAAGAAGTACAAAAAGAAGTACGAAAAATCCAAAACGCTTTTGCAATTGCGTGAGCGTCAGGCATTTATAAAGCCTTCTATCAGGCGCAGGGGCGAGATTCTCAAAGCGATCTACAAGCAGAAGATCTTCAACGGCACCATCGAGTCGTAGCCGTTGCTTCGCTTAAATATATTCCAGAGTAGTCATACGGTTAACTAACTTTATGTCTACTTTTTTTATGCCCATACCCCAACACCCCATACTGTCCCCATTTCTTGATTTTATCAAGTTCGAAAAACGCTATTCCGCGCATACCTACAGGGCTTATGCTGACGATCTGACCTTCTTCTTTTCCTTTGTACAGGTGCAATTTGAGGTGATCCAACCTTCAGCAATTACCCCGGGCATGATCCGGTCCTGGATGGCTTCCCTGACCCTGCTCAACGTCCAACCCAGAAGCATCAACAGAAAAATATCCTCCCTCAAATCATTCTTCCGCTATTGCCTGACACAGGGTCATATAACCACCAACCCTACCAAAACCATCCAGGTCCTGAAGACCAAAAAACGTTTGCCATCCTATGTGGAGCAGGACCAGATGGAAACCCTCTTGAAAAAAACCATTTTCCCAGATGATTTTGGGGGCAGGGGAGACTACCTGATCCTTTCCCTGCTATACCATACCGGCATCCGGGTCAGTGAGTTGGTGGGGCTGAAATCAAGCCAGATTGATTATGCAAGAAGCCAGTTGAAGGTCTTGGGAAAAGGAAACAAGGAAAGGATCATCCCCCTGCAAACTGAATTAACAGAAAATATCAGGAAATATGCCCAAGAGAAGGCTACTCTTTTTCCGGAAGCCATCTTTCCGAACCTCTTGCTTACGCCCAGACAGAAGCCTCCAACTGCCCGTCAGGTCTATGATACAGTGAAAAAATACCTTTCTTTGGTAACCACCGCAGAAAAGAAAAGTCCGCACGTGCTGCGCCATAGTTTTGCCACCCATCTTACAGGAAATGGGGCCGAGTTGAATGCCGTAAAAGAGTTGCTTGGGCACAGCAGCCTGGCGGCCACGCAGGTCTATACCCACAACAATATTGAGCGTTTGCGGGACATCCACAAAAAATCCCATCCCAAAGGATGATTTTTCGTTTTTTTAACGCATTTAATTTTGAAGCCGCTTTCATTTGTTGTAACTTAAGAGGAGTATTGATTTATCCTTCACTGTAAAAATCCGCTAACATGACCGTTAACATCCAATCTGTACATTTTGATGCCGACACCAAATTGCTTGAACACGTGAACAGGAAAATTGCCAAGATCGGGAGCCACCACGATAAGATCATGAATGTTGATGTTTTTTTAAAGCTCGACAATGTCATCCACCAGATAAAAGACAAGGTTGCAGAGATTCGTGTTCAGATTCCCAAGCATGAAATTTTTGTCAAGCA
>CANEWJ010000046.1 GCA_947442625.1 Chitinophagaceae bacterium | reverse complement strand
GAAAAACATTTCCTGGCCAAGCTGCCAGGGGAGGATGATGCCATCATTACCGATACCCGAAAAGTGGTCAATACCCTCAATGCACTTTGTATTGAAATGGATGAATGGTATGACTTGTTGAAAGAGGCGGGTTGCAGAAACATCCGGGAATACAATGAAAAATTTGCCTCCAGAAAGCTCAACCCAGAAAAAGGGCACAAGTTTCTTCCCTTTATTGTATTGGTCATTGACGAGTTTGCAGACCTGATCATGACTGCCGGCAAAGAGATTGAAACGCCCATTGCCCGACTTGCCCAGTTGGCAAGGGCTATCGGTATACACCTGATTGTGGCAACACAACGTCCATCGGTTAATATCATTACTGGAACAATCAAGGCCAATTTCCCTGCGAGGATTGCCTTTAAGGTGTCTTCCAAGATTGACAGCAGAACGATTTTGGATGTTGGCGGCGCAGAGCAGTTGATTGGAAGGGGAGATATGCTGGTTTCTTATCAGGGTGAAGTGACAAGGGTTCAGTGTGTATTTGTTGACACACCAGAGGTGGAAAAGGTAGCGGATTTCATCGGAGGGCAACAGGGATATCCCTCAGCTTTTGAGCTTCCTGAAGTGGTGGATGAAAAAGACATGGACGACCGGGAGGTTGATTTGCTCAGCCGGGATCCCTTGTTCAGCGAGGCCGCATCCCTGATTGTGCAAAGCGGAATGGGCTCTACTTCTCTGATCCAACGCAGGTTAAAGCTTGGATACAACCGTGCAGGCCGGTTGATGGACCAACTGGAAGCTGCCGGTGTGGTTGGGCCCAGCAAGGGAAGCAAGGTTAGGGAAGTACTTTTCAAAACCGAATATGAACTTGAACAGTTTTTAAAATCAATGGAATAGTCTTTTCTTTGCATCGGCATTGGCCATTTGCCAGCCTCAACCAAACCACAACAATCATGTTCAATCGCATATTGTCGATAGTATTCACGCTGATGATTGCATGCCTTGCTGCAGCTGCGCAGGCTCCGAAAGCAATGGGTAAGAGTGACCCAGAAGCCAAGAAGGTACTTGATGCCGTCAGTGCCAAGTTCAAGACGTTTAAAAGTGTAAAGGCTTTATTTGCATTGAAAATTGAAAATGCGGCAGGTAAAGTACAAGGTACCAAGGCTGGTACAGTCATGATGAAGGGGGTGAAATACAGGGTTTCCATTACTGGTCAGGAAATCTTTTGTGACGGGGCCACCATCTGGACCTATGATATGGCAGCCAATGAGGTTCAGGTATCTGCCCTTGATAACAGCAGCGGATCCATCACTCCACAAAAATTGTTCACCAATTTTTACGACAAGGATTTCCTTTTCATGCTCAACCCTGATGTGACAAGAGCTGGCAAGACCTACCAGGTTGTAGAATTGACTCCTGTTGATAAGACAAAGCCATTTTTCAAGGTAGTTATTGAGGTAGACAAGGCCAGCAAGGTGATCATGTCAACCAGGGTATTTGAAAAGAACGGGAACCGGTATCTTTATGCCATCAGTTCCATGGCCACCACTGCAGTGATACCCGATGATAGTTTTGCATTCAACCTGAAGAAATATCCTGGCGTTGAGGTGATTGACCTCCGATAACAATCCTTTATTTTCCCCACCTGTAGGTTTGTATGTCAAATCCTGCCAGGTCTAGCACCCTGTCGACCACAGTCAAGGCAATTGCTTCAACCGTAGTGGGTTTGCTGTAGAAGGAAGGAGTTGCTGGGCAAACTATACCTCCTGCCAGTGTAATGGCTTCCATGTTTCTGATGTGGATCAGGTTGTAAGGTGTTTCTCTAGCAACGCAAATCAACTTCCTGCGTTCTTTCAGGATGACATCTGCAGCCCTGGTAATCAGGTCATTGGAGATGCCACTGGCAATCCTTCCCAACGTACCCATCGAACAGGGAACAATGATCATGGTATCATACTGTCCAGACCCAGAGGCAAAGGGGGCATTGAAATCATTTTTGCCATAAACAGGCAGACCAAGGTTTGCAAAATCCTCATTATCGAGCTCAGTTGACCATACATCTTTGGCGTTATCTGTTAAAATAACGGATAGGTCAATCCATTGTTCCCTCATCAATTTCAGTTTCCTGATCAACAGGTCTGCATATATGGATCCACTTGCTCCTGTCACTGCAACAACTACTTTTCTCATGGAATGGTCTGTTTGACTGTTTAACAACAAAACATTGCAAAGGTTAGATGATAGCCAACTTATTTGGATTTTTGCCAAATGTTTTTAATAAGTTAATATTTTTGTCACCTCTACGCAATATGACTACGTATTTACACGTTATTACCTTGGTTTTTCATAGGATATTGGATTTAAAACGGGCTGGATTTCTATCCGGGCCCTTTTTTTTGTGCTTTATCGTCCGGGCGAGGGGAGGTCAAAAAAATCCCTGCCGAAGCAGGGATAATCGATTAAATTTCAGCCATTTGTGCAATTGCCTCGCTCTTGTAGAGGCCCTCATCCAATTTCTTCTTTGTTTCCTCAAACGCTGTTAAGGTCAATTGAATTTCTTCATCGGTATGTACGGCTGTTGGGATCAACCTATAAATGATGTGTCCTTTCGGAATGACAGGGTAGACCACGATGGAGCAGAAAATATTGTAGTTCTCCCTCAGGTCGGTGACCATATAGGTTGCTTCCTCAACACCACCTTTCATGTACACTGGGGTAACAACAGAGTCTGTTTTTCCAATATCAAATCCTTTTTCCTTGAGGCCGTTTTGCAGCTTCAACGCATTCTCCCAAAGTTTTGCTTTCAGGGAAGGCTGTGTTTTGAGCATCTCCAACCTTTTGAGGTTTCCTATGACCAGGGGCATGGGAAGTGATTTGGCAAAAATCTGACTCCTGATGTTGTACCTCACATAGTCAATGATTTGTTTGGGCCCTGCAACAAAAGCGCCAATCGAGGCCATTGATTTGGCGAAGGTGGAAAAATAAAGATCAATCTCATCCTGTACGCCTTGTGCTTCACCTGCACCTGCACCCGTTTCTCCGAGTGTGCCGAAGCCATGGGCATCGTCAACCAGCATCCTGAATGAATACTTTGGCCTGAGGGCAGCAATCTCTTTCAGTTTGCCCTGGTCTCCCGCCATGCCAAATACGCCTTCTGTGATGAGCAAAATTCCTCCTGCATTTTGTTTTTCAATCAATGCAGTGGCACGCTGCAGCTGCTTTTCGCAGTCATCAATTTCATTGTGTTTGAATACAAACCGGTGGCCCTGGTGCAGCCTCAATCCATCGATGATACAGGCATGACATTCTGCATCATATACAATCACATCATGGCGAGAACAAAGTGCATCGATCAGGCTGAGAATACCCTGGTATCCGAAATTGAGCAAAATGGCATCTTCCTTCATTTCAAACGCAGCCAACTGTCTTTCAAGTTCTTCGTGGTGATTGGTGTTCCCACTCATCATCCTGGCACCCATGGGAGATGCCAGTCCATACTCAGCGGCAGCATCAGCATCAGTCTTCCGGATGACGGGGTGGTTGGCAAGTCCAAGATAATTGTTAAGGCTCCAGACAATTTTTTCTTTGCCCCTGAATTTCATTCTGCTTCCAATTTCACCTTCCAGTTTTGGGAAGGCAAAATAACCATGCGCTCTTTCACGGTGCTGTCCAAGTGGTCCAGAGTTCTTGATCAGTCTTTCGAAAATATCTGCCATACACGTAGGAGTTTTAATTTTAGGTCCTGCAAAGATAAAAATTTTAAAAATAAGATTATCCAACAGGATGTTCATAAAATCAGGAGATCCAAGCATTGCATTCCCATACCTTTGTCAAGCTAAAAATTAAAAGTGATGACACGAAAGAACATTGTAGGAATAATAGCCCTTTTGGTGCTATGTGGCAACAATTTTGCCCAGAGAACAACAATCAGCCCCAAGCCCAAACTGGTTGTTGGGGTCATGGTTGACCAAATGCGCTGGGATTATTTGTACAGGTTTCAGCACAGGTATGGACAGAATGGATTGAAAAGGGTACTGCGAGAGGGATTTTCCTGTGAAAATGCGCAGATTTCCTATGCGCAAACTGTAACAGCGGCTGGCCATGCCAGCGTTTATACAGGCTCCGTTCCAGCCATCAATGGCATCATGGGCAATGAATGGTATGACAGGTCTTTGAAGCGGGATGTTTATTGTGTGGAAGATGACGCCGTTAAAATTGTTGGTGGAACCGGAAAGGGAGAGCCCATGTCTCCTAAAAACCTGATCACCACTACCATTACCGATGAACTGGAAATGGCCACCAATTTCAGGTCTAAAGTGATTGGTGTGGCCATCAAAGACAGGGGAAGCATTTTACCCGCTGGCCATGCCGCAGATGGGGCTTATTGGTACGATCCAAGTTCCGGTAATTTTGTTTCAAGCACCTGGTACATGAAAGAAATTTCGCCATGGGCAGCTGCATTTAATCATAGAAAGCTCATCGATTCATGTTACAGGCTCAACTGGAACCTCAGCCATCCCATTGAAACCTATACACAAAGTGATGTAAACAATCCATCATATGCCAAGAATCCATTCCCTCGAAAACTCGAATCCAATATTGGAAAGAATTATGGAGCGATCTCTTCTACCCCATGGGGCAATACCTTGACCCTTGAATTCTCAAAAGCCGCTGTAGAAGCAGAAGCCATGGGGATGGACAGCATCACTGATTTTCTGGCCATCAGCCTTTCATCTCCAGATTACATTGGGCATGCATTCGGCCCTAATGCAATTGAAATAGAAGACAATTATATCAAACTCGACAAGGAATTTGAATTGTTTTTCAATTACCTGGACAAGAAAGTAGGAAAGGGTAATTACCTGTTTTTCCTGACCGCAGACCATGCGGTAGCCCATGTTCCCGCATTTCTTCAGGAGCACCAAATCCCTGCAAAAACGATGAAAACCAGCAAGAAGGCTGAGGAAGCAACCATGAAAAAGTTTGGTTTGAAAAAGCTGGTGGAAGCATCCGCCAACTATCAATTGTACTTGAACAGGAAATCCATTGATTCTGCTGGCCTTGATTTTGGGGCTGTCAAATCAGACCTGATTGCTGAATTAAACAAGGAAGAAGATGTATTGCTGGCTTTTGACAATGCATCTATCAATGCGGTCAATCTTCCTGCAGAGTTCAAGGAAATGTTTGTCAAAGGGTTTAACCATAAACTGGCAGGAGATATTCAGGTGGTGTACAGGCCTGGATATTTTTTCAGCAATTCCAATACAGGCACAACCCATGGGTCCATGTATCCTTACGATGCCCATATACCGTTGCTCTGGATGGGCTGGGGTGTGAAGCAGGGTCTTACACACAGAAAGGTGTACATGAGTGATATTGCGGCCACCCTCGGGGCCATATTGAAAATCCAGGTGCCCAGTGGCAATGTTGGAAGCGCTATACAAGAACTGATCAAATAAAAAAAGCAGCATACCATGCAACAATATTTGGACCTGGTAAGGCATATCATTGAAAAAGGGACCGACAAAACGGATCGGACAGGAACAGGCACCCGAAGCATTTTCGGCTACCAAATGCGGTTTAACCTACAGGATGGATTTCCGATGGTTACAACCAAAAAGCTTCACCTCAGGAGCATTATTCATGAATTGCTCTGGTTCCTTAAAGGGGAGACGAACATCAAATACCTCAAAGACAACGGTGTTGGCATTTGGGATGAGTGGGCCAACGAAGCCGGTGAGCTCGGCCCTGTATATGGGAAGCAGTGGCGCTCATGGTCTGGTGCTGATGGTAAGGTCTATGATCAAATTACTGATCTGATTGCGCAAATCAAGAAAACCCCGGACAGCCGTAGGTTGATTGTAAGTGCCTGGAATGTGGCTGAGCTGCCCCAAATGGCCTTGATGCCTTGTCATACGATATTTCAGTTTTATGTTGCGGATGGAAAACTTTCTTGTCAGCTTTACCAACGCTCGGCAGATGTATTCCTTGGCGTACCATTCAACATTGCCTCTTATGCATTGTTGACCTTGATGGTGGCACAGGTTTGCGACCTTGAGCCAGGGGATTTTGTGCACAGCTTTGGCGATGTTCATCTGTACAACAATCATGTCGAGCAGGCAAACCTGCAGCTGTCAAGAGATCCATATCCCTTGCCCACCATGAAAATCAACCCTGCCATCAAAGATATTTTTGGATTCAGTTTTGAAGATTTTACCCTGGAGGGATACCAGTCTCATCCGGGTATCAAAGCGCCTGTGGCCGTATAATTTAATCTATTTATCATGATCATTTCATTGGTTGTTGCAGCTTCAGAAAATAATGCCATAGGGCTTAACAATGCACTGCTTTGGAAGCTTCCCAATGATATGAAGTTTTTCAAAAATCTTACCTGGGGGATGCCTGTCATCATGGGAAGAAAAACCTTTGCGTCAATGGCCTCCAGGCCCTTGCCCGGCAGGATCAATATTGTGATCAGCAGGAACCCCAATGCGCTTCCAATCATGGAAAATGTATGGCCTGCCAGCAGCCTTGAAAACGCCCTTGCACTGGCCCATTCATCCGATTGTCGGGAGGCATTTGTCATTGGTGGTGGAGATATTTACAGACAGTGCATCACAATGGCAGACCGCATTTACATGACCAGGGTACATGCCAGTTATCCCGACGCAGATACATTTTTCCCGACCATTGATGAAACCTTGTTCAGGATTGAGAATGCAGTTGATATGCCTTCCGATGAAAAACATGCCCAGTCCTATCGTTTTGAGACCTGGCATAGGCTTGAGGATACAAAAGCTTGATACAAAACATGTACAACAGCTTTCAACTGGCACGGAAATTCCTGATCTACCTGTTGACCTCATCCAATGGAAAAGGACATGGGGTTCATTCGCCTTTTGTTTTTGATTTTATTGTTCATGTATTGAGGGGCAAGCAAGTGGATGTTCAAGGTTTCAGGCAAATTGAAGCCAAGCGAAGAGAACTTGAACATTCAAGCAGGGTATTGGACGTGCTGGATTTGGGGGCAGGTTCGAGTTTTGATAAGAAAAGCCAGCGGACGGTTTCTTCCATTGCAAAACGGGCCGCCAAACCTTCCAGGTTTGCAAGGCTTTTTTACCGCATCATCCGTTACTATCAAATTGACTCGGTCCTCGAGCTGGGTACATCGCTCGGACTCACGACCAGGTATTTGTCTATAGCCGGGCCCCGGCATGGTGTCATCTCCATTGAGGGGGCTCCTGCAATCGCCGATTTCACTGCAAAAAGCCTTGCTGAGGAGGGTATTCGCAACACAACCATCCTGACGGGAGATTTCAAAGACCATCTCCCCGGTGCGCTGGCATCCATCAAAGGCAGTAAGCTGGTATTTTTTGATGGAAACCACCAGTATCAACCTACCCTTGATTATTTTCAAGCGGCACTTGGGGGGATTGGAGATGAAGACATCCTCATTTTCGACGATGTTCACTGGAGCAAAGACATGGAAAAAGCCTGGGCAGAAATTAGAAATAATGAAAAAGTAAGCTGTACCATTGATTTGTTTTTTATTGGCATCGTTTTTTTTAGAAAAGAATTCAAGGAAAAGCTTGATTTTTCTATACGTTTCTAATTTTGTAAAAATTACTGCATTGTAAATTTGATTAACTTTGCAACCTCAAACAATCCCCATGATCGTTGGTGTTTTAAAAGAAGCTGCCCCCGAAACAAGGGTTTCCCTTATTGCAGAAGGCGCTGCACAATTAATTAAGAAAAATATTTCAGTTTGGATCGAAAGTGGAGCAGGCATGAATGCCTATTGCGCTGATGATGATTACCGAGCTGTGGGTGCTGAAATTAAATCTGCTGCGGAGATTGCAGCCACCGCAGATGTGGTCTTGTCTATCCATGCCCCCTCCATTGAGGTCAGGAATGGACTTGTGTTGATTGGCATGTACCAGGCCAGGTTCCAGACCGATCGCATCAAGCATTGGAATGACAAGGGTGCGGTAGTGTACAGCATGGAATTGTTGCCCAGAACGACAAGGGCTCAAAGCATGGATATCCTTTCCAGTCAGGCAAACATTGCAGGATACAAGGCTGTGCTTACTGCCGCCAATGCCTACGGAAGATATTTTCCCATGTTTATGACCGCTGCCGGCAGCGTGGCACCGGCCAAAATGCTGATCCTGGGAGCGGGTGTAGCAGGGCTTCAGGCCATTGCCACTGCAAAACGATTGGGTGCAGTAGTTGAGGTATTTGATACCAGGCCAGCGGTGAAGGAAGAGGTGCAAAGCCTTGGCGCAAAGTTCATTGAAGTCCCAGGAGCCGCTGATGCATCATCAGCCGGAGGCTATGCAGTGGAACAATCTGAAGAATACAAAAAGAACCAACAGGCAAAGATTGCTGAGAGTGTTGCCAAAGCAGATATCATTGTTACAACCGCACAGATACCAGGAAGAAAAGCTCCTATCCTCATCACCGAGGAAATGCTGAACACCATGCGCAGGGGCAGTGTTATCATTGACCTTGCTGCATCCACAGGTGGCAATACCCCAATGACCAAAGACCGTGAAACAGTTCATTACAACGGGCTGACCATCATTGGTGACAGCAATCTTCCTGCAACCATGCCATCAGATGCCAGCAAATTGTATGGAAAAAATATCCTAAACTTCCTTCAGTTGATCACGAGCAAGGAAGCCCAGTTGGTTACTGATTCAGAAGACGAACTGGTAAAAGGGGCAAGGGCCATCGCACAATAAAGAAACTAACAAAATCATCCTCAACATGAATCAGATCTTGAACTGGATTGCTGCTCATCAGGAAATGGCCTACATCGTCATACTGATGATTTTTGTAGGAATAGAAATCATCGGAAAAGTTCCCAGCGTTTTGCATACGCCCTTGATGAGTGGCGCCAATGCAATCCATGGTGTTGTCATCATTGGGGCCATCATTGTCATGGGGCAGGCCGAAGAGGGCAATACCATAGCCTTGGTGTTGGGATTTTTGGCAGTGATTCTTGGAACACTGAATGTGGTTGGAGGATTCGTAGTGACGGACAGGATGCTTGAAATGTTTAAAAAGAAAAAATAATTTATCTCTAAATAGGATACCATGGAATTGAACTTGCTTGTGTTTTGCTATTTGTTGGGATCTGTAACTTTTATTGTTGGACTCAAGATGCTGTCTAATCCAGTGTCTGCGCGGAATGGAAACCTTGTTGCCGCAGCGGGGATGTTTGTAGCCATCATGGGTACCATTTTCCTCTATGAGGATGAAGGGAAGAAATTGGGCAATTATGGCTGGATTTTTGCTGCACTCGTGATCGGAACCATTGTTGGCACCCTGATGGCCAAGCGGGTAAAAATGACCGCCATGCCTGAAATGGTAAGTCTTTTCAATGGAATGGGCGGGGCCTGTGCTGCACTCATTTCTGTGATCGAATTCAGGCACCTGATCCATGGATATGATCCTGCAACTTATGCAAGTACAGGATATTCTTTCTTTTCTTCCTTGGATGGAACGACGATGCTCATCATTTTTTTGGGCCTGATCATCGGAACGGTTTCTTTTTCCGGTAGCATGATTGCCTGGGGAAAGTTGAATGGCAAGATCAAAGATTTCGCCTTCAAAGGCCAACATATCATCAACCTGGTGATACTGGTACTCAATATTGCCATTGCTGCCTTTATCATTGTTGCAAGGCCAGAAGAAACGCCCTTGTTCTTTTATGCTATCCTCCTGCTATCCATTCTTTATGGTGTGTTTTTTGTTTTGCCCATTGGTGGTGCAGACATGCCGGTGGTGATTTCACTGCTGAATTCTTTTACGGGTGTTGCTGCAGCTTGCGGAGGATTTTTATATGACAACAAAGTAATGCTCACCGGAGGAATTCTGGTTGGTGCTGCTGGAACGCTATTGACCATGTTGATGTGCAAGGCGATGAACAGGTCATTGAGCAATGTATTGATTGGTTCTTTCGGAGGTGGTGCTGTTGCCTCTGGTGGTGCAGGGCCTCAAGGTGGAACATACAAGGAAATTTCCCTGAGTGATGCTGCCGTTGTCATGAGTTATGCCAACAAGGTGATGATTGTTCCCGGGTATGGACTTGCTGTTGCCCAGGCACAGCACATCTGTCATGAATTGGAAAAGACATTGGAAGCAAAAGGTGTTGAAGTGAAATACGCCATTCATCCTGTTGCAGGAAGAATGCCAGGCCACATGAACGTATTGTTGGCAGAAGCGGATGTTAGTTATGAAAAACTGCTTGAAATGGAATTGGCCAACGAGGAGTTCAAATCAACTGATGTTGTCCTGATCTTGGGTGCCAACGATGTGGTCAATCCTGCTGCAAAATCTGATCCATCTTCTCCCATTTATGGAATGCCCATTTTGGAAGTTGAACAGGCCAAGCATGTAATTGTCAACAAGCGAAGCATGAAGCCAGGATATGCAGGGATTGAAAACCAGTTGTTTTTCCAGCCCAAGACGTCTATGCTTTTTGGCGATGCAAAAAAGGCTTTGCAAGACCTGCTTGCAGAAGTGCGCAGTATCTAACTTTTAATACATCGATTTGAGGAATTGATTGTGTAATTTTATGCAACAAATTTCCTTTATGCGCCTGTTTTCCCTTTGCCTATTGCTCTCGATATTTCACACATCTTTTTCTCAGCAGAAAATTACTGGGTTCTTTCCTACGAATGCCCTGCGTCAGTTGGCGTTCGAAAAGGAATTTGATTCGTTATTAAGCGCATCCAATCAAGACGAATGGATGAAATTCCTAACTGCTGGTCCACACCATATTGGTTCCACCAAGGGCAAGGCCAATGCGGAATATATGGCAAGATTGTTTCGCCAGTGGGGTTATGAAACTGAGCTGGCAGAATACCATGTTCTTTTTCCAACACCCAAATTTCGTTCACTGGAGCTGCTGGGTGATAAGCCTTACAAAGCCAGGCTTGAAGAGCCAGCCATGCCAGAAGACAAGACCTCAGGAATCAAATCAGAACAGCTTCCTACCTACAATGCTTATTCTGCCGATGGCGATGTTACTGCTGAACTTGTTTTTGTAAACAGGGGAATTCCTGCAGATTATGAGGAGCTGGAAAGAATGGGCATCAGTGTAAAAGGAAAGATAGTCATTGCAAAATATGGAGGTTCCTGGAGGGGCATCAAGCCCAAGGTTGCTGCCGAACATGGCGCAATCGGTTGTATCATTTATTCTGATCCTTCGGATGATGGATTTGTTGCAGGTGACGTATATCCAAAAGGTCCCTACAGGCCAGGCCAGGGCGTTCAACGGGGCTCTGTCATGGACATGCCTGTATACCCTGGCGATCCAACTACACCTGGTTATGGTTCAACGCTGAATGCAAAGCGATTGGGCCGTGATGAGGTGACAACCATCATGAAAATACCGGTATTGCCCATTTCGTATGACGATGCCCTTCCTTTGTTGCAATCCCTCAAAGGGCCTGTCGTTCCTGATGGATGGAAGGGCGGTTTGCCTATTACCTATCACGCAGGGCCAAGCACAAGCAAGGTCAGGCTTCATTTGGAATTCAACTGGGATATCAAGCCCCTTTACAATGTCATCGCAAAAATGCAAGGGTCCCAATTCCCTGACCAGTGGGTCATCAGGGGTAATCACCATGATGGCTGGAACATGGGAGCAGCAGATCCAATCAGTGGCATGGTGGCAGAAATGGAAGAGGCAAGGGTGATTGGCGCATTGGCCAAGAAAGGATTTTTACCCAAACGCACATTGGTTTTCTGCGCCTGGGATGGGGAAGAGCCAGCTTTGTTGGGATCCACAGAATGGGTGGAAGACCATGCGGCGGAATTACAAAAGAAAACTGTGGCCTACCTTAATTCAGATGGAAACAGCAGAGGGTTTTTGGGAATTGGCGGATCACATGCCCTTGAAAACTTTTTCAATGAAGTGGCTGCTGATGTGCAAGATCCACAAACAGGTGTAAGTGTGCTGGAAAGAAAATATGCTAAAACGTTGGCTTCCGCAGACCGGGGTGCGAAGGCTAAAATCCTGGGCAACAGGTACATGAAAATCAGTGCACTTGGTGCAGGGTCTGATTACTCGCCTTTCTTTCAACACCTTGGCATTCCCTCCGCCAACATTGGCTTTGGTGGCGAAGGCAGTGGAGGTGAATACCATTCTATTTACGATTCTTATGATCATTTCACGCGCTTCAAAGACCCCGGCTACCATTATGGAACGGCCTTGGCCAAAACGGCTGGTCGGGCCATGTTGCGCCTGGCCAATGCTGATGTTTTGCCATTTGATTATAACACGCTTACAGGAACCATCACAGAATACCTCACAGACCTGAAGGCCATGTTAGAGCAGCTTCGCAGCGATGCTGAAATGGAAAATAAACTCATCAACGAAAAAGTATACCAGCTTGCTGCTGATCCCCAATTGAAATTCGCTTTGGCTAAACCCAAGTCGCCAGTACCTTTTCTCGAATTCAGCCCTGTTGAAAATGCAATGGCAGCCTTGAAAAAAGATACCGAAGCGTTGAAAAAACGATTGTCGGGGGCTGATAAATTGGATGTGTTACAATTGGATAAGTTGAATGCCATTCTTTATCAAGCAGAACAAAAGTTGCTTTACGAAAAAGGTTTACCAAGAAGACCTTGGTATAAACACCAGATCTATGCCCCAGGCTTTTATACAGGCTATGGAGTGAAAACCCTTCCTGGCATAAGGGAGGGAATCGAAGAGGGGAACTGGTCTGAAGCGCAGGAAAGGATTCGCATTCTTGCTATTACTCTGGCTGATTTTAATTCAACCATAAAGGCTGCATTGGCCATGTTCAACTGATGTTGCTCAAAGAAGATTTTATCCAATCACTGGAAGGTTGTGAAGGATTCCTGCCCGATGAAATGATGGCTGCTCATCAGGAAGCCATACCAATTTCTGTTCGGTTGAATCCTCATAAGGCTATTGGGCCGGATGACGTATTTCCTGCTGAGAATACCGGCGAAATGGTTGCCTGGTGCCCCAATGCTTTTTACCTCAACAGCAGGCCCAGCTTCACCATGGATCCTCTTTTTCATGCAGGTGCTTATTATGTACAGGAAGCATCCAGCATGTTCATCCATCATCTTGTTTCCACTGTTTTGCAAGATAAAACCGGACTGATGGCATTGGACCTTTGTGCTGCTCCGGGCGGGAAGACCACTTTGCTGTCTTCTTTGCCTCATTTCAGGCTTGTGCTTGCCAATGAGATCATACAGACACGCGTTTCTGTTTTGCAGGAAAACACCATCAAATGGGGCGCAGGACATGTTTTTGTTTCAAACAATGATCCCTCAGATTTTGAAAAAATGGGCGCCATGTTTGACCTGGTACTGGTGGATGCGCCTTGCAGCGGCAGTGGCTTGTTCAGAAAAGATGCAGCGGCAATGGATGAATGGAATCCAGGACTGGTAAGCTTTTGCTCCGCCAGGCAAAAAAGGATTCTCGCCAGTGCCATGCATTCGGTTCTTGAAGGGGGATATCTGTTGTATTCCACTTGCTCTTACTCGGAAGAGGAAAACGAGGAGAACCTGGACCATATCATGGACTCGGGACTTTTTGAATCCATTGCCGTAGATGTTCCTCTTGAGTGGAATGTTGTCGAGAGCATTTCTACACTCAAAAAAGCAAAAGGATACAGGTTTTATCCCAACAAGCTAAGGGGGGAAGGATTTTTTTGTGCCATCTTCCAAAAAACGGGGACAAGTTATTCCGTGAGTCAGCATGTTGCCGGAAAGCTGGACCTCGTAAAGCCACCTTCCGTTTTGGAAGATTGGATTATCCCTTCTCCACAGTTGAGGTTCTTTAAAAAAGAGAACGAGCTTTTTGGTGTAGATGAAATCAATTTGCCAGCGCTTCATCAATTCAAGGACTCGTTAAGGATTAGGAAATCTGGGTTGAGGTTGGGCACTGAAATCAGGGCTGAACTTATTCCAGATCATGAGCTTGCTATGTCAAGTCTTTTATCTCAAAATGTCCAGGTTTTGGATCTTTCGTTCGAGGGAGCCATTGCCTATTTAAGAAAAGATACCATCGATATAGAGGGCTCTGGAAAAGGCTGGAGCCTCGCCAGATTCAAGGGCCTCGGTTTGGGTTGGGTGAAATTGGTTCAGGGGAGGGTTAAGAATCATTATCCCATGTCTTGGAGAATTTTGAAGAGGGATTGAGAAATGTTAAAGTTCTTCAATAAGGATCAGTCTAGTAGAATCTGGCTTGCAATTGTAGGAAATATATATTAATTTGTAATGTAACAAACCAGTATGAAGACAGTTTTGCTTTCATTTATCTTGCTGATTTCCTCATCTCTTATGGGGCAACAGCAAAAATTAATTGTACGAAATTCCGGCAGCCAGCTATACCTGGACCACAAGGTGACTCCCAAAGAAAATTGGTACAGTGTTGGTCGCATTTACTTCATCAGTCCAAAAGAAATTGCTGCTTTCAACCAGCTTTCCATGGACAAGGGTTTGAGCATAGGTCAGTTGTTGAAAATCCCGCTCAGGCGTGAAAATTTCTCACAATCAACTGCAATTGATAATGCCGAGGTAAAGGTGGTGCATGTAGTCCAAGCCAAAGAAGGATTGTATAAACTTGCCCAGCTCTATAATGTAGACAAGGAATTGTTGAAAAAAATGAATGGTATCTCATCTGACCAGATCAATGCCGGAACCAACCTTGTTATTGGTTATTTGATTCCATCAGGGGAGCCAGTGCTTTCAATTGTACCAGCCAGTCCTGCAAAAACAACACCTGAGATACCTATACCTGTAAAAGCTGCAGAGAAAGAAGCAGTTGTAGAAGAAAAAGCAAAAAAAACTGCTCCACCTTCTGAAGCCGCTGCACCAGCGCCGCAGCCTTTGGTCAAAAGCATTCAAACTGCTGCTCCGGTGAAGGTTGCTGGGGAGGAGGTTGAGACGGCAAAGCCAGTTGCTCTGAGCCCAAAATCAGACAACATTCAGGCCTTGAAACCGGAAAAAAGTTATTTCTCTTCCTTGTATGAGCAACAATCAAAGGAAGGAAAACAACAAAAGCTTGAAAATCCCGTTTATGGAGTTTTTAAGAGCACCAGTGGATGGCAGGATGGAAAGTATTATGTTTTGATGAACAATGTGGTGCCGGGAACCGTGGTGAAATTGGTCAGGAAGTCTAAGGATAAAGCGGTGTTTGCCAAAGTGCTTGGAGCGGTTCCTCCGGGTAAGGAAAGTGAGGGATTGTCATTGAGGATGAGCAATGCAGCCATTGCTGCACTTGGACTTGGGGAGACTGGCAATGATGTGGACCTGGTATGGTTCAATTAAACAACGTACACAATCAATATCATGTCAACAGAAAGAAAATTTCAAGCCCCTCCCAGTCTCGCTCCATATGTGGGCCCATGGGATAAGGAGGCCGTAAAGCACCTTGTGCGAAGGACAATGTTTGGTGCCAAGAAAGATGATATCCAATATTTCACTGGCCTTGGGCTCAATGGCTCCATCAATCAACTTTTGGACACGAGCCTGCCCCTGCCGGCGCCTCCTGTAAAGGAGTATGGTGTTGGAAATGCCGTCATGCCTGATACGCTCATTGGCCCGGGTGAAACATGGGTAACTGACCCCAACAATGATGGTACAATTGCCTCTTATCGAAGAAGTTCATTCAAAAAATGGTGGGTAGGTAACCTGATCAACCAGGACAGGACCATTAGGGAAAAAATGTGCATTTTTTGGCACAATCATTTCTCAACGGAATCCAATGATGTCAGCAATGCTCAATATGTATATAAACACCATAATCTTATCAGGTCGAATGCGTTAGGGAATATCAAGTCCTTGACCAGGGCCATATCCATTGATCCGGCCATGTTGGTTTATTTGAATGGTCAAAACAACAACAGGGTTGCACCGGATGAAAATTATTCCCGAGAAATCCAGGAGTTGTTTGTGATTGGAAAAGGCCCCGGTGCTGATTTTAGTGAATCTGATGTAAAGGAAGCAGCAAAACTGTTAACCGGTTGGAGAAACAATGCTACAAAAATCGACTCATTTTTCGATTCCACCCGTCATGATTCGACCAACAAACAATTTTCTTCTTTTTACGGCAACAAGGTAATTACAGGAAGAACAGGGGCAACTGCTGGAGATTTGGAGTTGGACGATCTTATCAATATGCTTTTTGCCAATGATGAGGCAGCACTTTTCCTTTGCAGGAAATTGTACATCTGGTTCATTTACTATAAAATTACACCAGAGGTTGAAGCCGGGGTCATTGCACCACTCGCAAAACTCTTAAGAGACAGCAATTATGAGGTTAAGCCAGTCTTGAAAGCATTGCTAAGCAGCGATCATTTTTTTGACATGATGAACAGGGGCTGTCAGATCAAGAGTCCCATTGACATGATGATTGGCCTGTTGCGGGAATTTGAAGTTAAATTTCCTACAGCTGATATG
>CANEWJ010000045.1 GCA_947442625.1 Chitinophagaceae bacterium | reverse complement strand
CCCCTAAACCTCTACACCCCTAAACCTCTACACCCCTAAACCTCTACACCCCTAAACCTCTACACCCCTAAACCTCTACACCCCTAAACCTCTACACCCCTAAACCCCTAAACCCTCAACCCATTAAACTCCTCCAAACGCCACAAAACCACCATCAACGCCAATATCCGTTCCATTTACAAATTTGGATGCATCGCTCAACAGATAGACCAATGCCCCAATCAACTCATCTGGTTTTCCCATCCTGTTGTCTGGTGTTTTCTTGATCACCAGGTTGCCACGTTCTGTATAGGATCCATCGGGGTTGGTCAGCAAAGTCCTGTTCTGTTCTGTTAAAAAGAATCCTGGCATGATGGAGTTGATGCGGATCTTGTCGCCATGTCTTTTGGCTGTTTCTACGGCCATCCATTTGGTGAAGCAATCCACGCCGGCCTTCCCAATGCTGTAACCAAGCACTTTTGTAATGACCTGTTTTGCACTGACAGAGGAGATGTTGACAATGCTTCCCCCGTTTTGTTGGGCCATCGCGGCACCAATAATTTTTGTAGGGATGATGGTGCCCATGAGATTCAGGTCGAGCACCTGTCTCAAGCCATCAATGTTCATGTCAAATACATCCTGGTCTGGTTGGATAACACCCTGGGGCATGTTTCCGCCAGCGCCATTGACGAGTCCGTCAATTCTCCCAAACTGTTCAAGGGTAATGTCACGGACTTTCTCCATGTCTTTTTCATCCAGTACGTTTCCTTTGATGAAATGGGCCTTTCCGCCATTGGCATTGATTTCTGCCGCACGTTTGTTTCCCTCCTCTTCGTTTCTTCCTACAATTATTGCGGTGCCTCCAAAGGAAATGATCCCTTCAATGAAAGCCTTTCCCAGGATACCGGTACCTCCGGTAACAACAATCACTTTGTCTTGTAACGAAAACAATGTTGAATAATTCATTTTTTGTGTTTTGGTCAAGCTGTTGATGATGATTGTCATCATTCAACAACATGTAAATAATGTCTTGCTCAATACAAGGCTTTGTCAGCCCTTCAAATCTTTTGGCGCTGCATGCAAAATATTAGAGTCCGCTTCTCAAAATTCCCAACTGTAATCCGCGCAGTTCGGCCAGTCCCCTCAATCTTCCGATGCAGGAATAGCCGGGGTTGGTGACTTTTTTCAGGTCATCAATCATTTGGTGGCCATGGTCTGGTCGGAAAGAAATCTGGTGGGGTGCATCCTGCTGAATTTTCAACAGCTCCTTCATCACAGCATACATGTCTGTATTGCCTCCCAGGTGGTCATCTTCAAAGAAATTGCCTTCAGCATCACGCCTTGTATTTCTCAGATGAACAAAATGGATGCGGGATCCCAGTGACTTGGCCATGGCTGGCAGGTCATTGTTGGGGTTCGCACCAAAAGATCCGGTGCAGAAACAAACGCCGTTACTCTTGTTGGGAACGGCATTGATGATGAAGTCAACATCTTCAATGTTCTTTACAATCCTTGGCAAACCAAGGATGTCTGTTGGCGGATCGTCTGGGTGTATGGCCAATTCAAGGCCCAGTTCATCACAGAGCGGTGTGATCTGTTGCAGGAAATACACCAGGTTGCTCCTGAGCACGTCTGCATTGATGTTGTCATAGCGGGAAAGCTTTTCCCTCATGTCTTCAACCGTTATCTTCTTTTCGCCAGGGATGCCAAACATGACCACGCCAGCAATTTTGTCGAGTTCTTCCTGGGTATACTTGGCATGGCGGGTTTCAGCTTCAGCAACAACATTGGCAGGGTAGGAGGCTGCTGCATTTTTTCGCTGGAGGATGTAAATATCAAACACTGCCAGGTCTACCCAATTGAAATAGAGGGCTTTTGATCCGTCAGGCATTTCATAATCAAGGTTGGTTCTTGTCCAGTCGTTGACCGGCATGAAATTATAGGTAATAACCCTCAATCCAGCCTTGGCCAAATTGGTAAGGCTTTCCTTGTATTTATCTATCCATGCCTGATAGTGTCCTGTCCTGGTTTTGATCTCTTCATGAATGGTTACACTTTCTACTACATCCCAGGTAAGACCATAAGACTCAATCAGTGTTTTCCTTTCGATGATTTCTTCGTAGCTCCATACTTCACCATGGGGTACATGGTGCAAAGCGGTAACAATGCCTACTGCTCCTGTTTGTTTGATGTCTTGAAGGGAGACGGGGTCGTTAGGGCCAAACCATCTCCATGTTTGTCTCAGTTCTTTCATGTTCATTGTGTTATGATCTCTACTTTTTCGATATTTTTTTTGAGTATTTCTTTTTTCCTCATCAAAATGCTGCTGTCTGTTTCTTTGGTGATGACCCCATTGGCAATGGTCTTCCCATCCTTTCCTACAACCTTCAATTCAATGCCCCTGTTGATGAAATATTGATAGGCAGACTTATCATAGGTACTCACTGCAGCCGGGATTGTTCCTGTACCATTTTTAGTGGTGATGACAATGACGCCGCCAAAACCACGGGCACCATAAATAGCTTTTGCCGCTTCATCTTTCAACGCCGTCATGGATGCCACATCCATGGGGTTGATCACTGAAATATCTCCATCATAGATGGCTTTGTCTACAACGAAAATTGCGGGCACCTTGCCTTTCATGTTTCTTGCGTCCCTGATATAGACCTGCTGCTGTGCCTTAAGGCTACTGGAATGCATGGAAATTTCCACGCCAGGAATCGTGCGCAGGAGGTCGAAAATATTTCTCACCGTACCACTGCTGATGTCTTGTGTGGTTTGGGCCATTGATCCCAATACACACAAAATACCCATTAAAAATCCAGTTGATTTGATGATCATTTTTTGGTATTCGCGAGTTCTCTTGCTTTTGTTGTAGTATAATATTTAGCAATCATGTTGGGTACTTCCCAGGTTGGCATGTTGTTGTTCTGAAGATAATCCAGGTATTTTTTGGTAACCTGGGCAAAATGGGACTCATGTCCATCATTGTATTTTTCAGGAACACTGATGGTCCAGCCATTGTTGATTTTTACCAATGCAATGCCAGGAAATGTTTGGCTGATTTTTTGGATGCTTGCTTTCAATTTGTCTTCAAACGCTGCATCCTTCTGCCTTTGCTCAATATAAAGGGTAGGCTTGAAGTTCTCCTCTTTACCTTGCTTGATGATCAGTGAAGCCTTTGTTCCGCGCATCAAAGAATAATGGGTGTCGCCAGTACCTTCTGGGGCTTTGTAGTTCCAGACCACAGAAACCTTGGCATGAACGCCGTTGATGTTGTAGGTGAACTCACCATTGCAATTCACCTGGATATCACCTTTTGCATCACTGATCGCCTTGAGGTAGTCAGGAACGGCTTCCTTGGTGACCACGGTAAAGTCAGCAGCGGATACGGGTGTTGTCCAACTCTTTGCATTGAGCATGCGCACGTTCTTCTTGTAGTCAATGATTTGGCCTGGGAAACATTCCCACTGAATCAGGTCTACCAGGTGTGTGGTTACGTCCACAATACCTGCTCCCTGTTGTTTGTCGTCAAAGAACCAGGAAGGCCTTGTCAGCACACTGCCCGATACATATTTGTAAAAATGGTGTACGCTGATTTTGGTAACAGAAGGATCTTGGGGAGTTCCTTTTTCAAGGGTTCCAAAAAGATCGGGTTCCATGGAGAAGGCCCGCTGCAATTGGGTGGTGATTTCAAAACGTTCAGTCATGATATCATAGAGCTGAACACCATTTTTCTTGGCCTCGGTGAATGCCAGTTTCAGCTGCTCAAATCCTTTGGTATCAACCGCCATGGGTTTGTCGGCAAATACATGGAATCCATTGCGCACAGATTCCAGGATATAGTTTGTTTTCAACCGGTTGTTGCCTGCGAGTACCACCACATTGCCTTTTTTTTCTGCAATCATTTTGGTAAAAAAATCCTTGCCTGTGTATACATTTTCTTTCCAGGCAGTAGGCTCGGCTGCTCTTTTGTTGTATCCATCAATCCTTTCAAGGTGCAACTTGAGGTCCCTGCTGTCTTCGGCATAAACATGCACCGACGGATCAACCTGAGGATACATCGACTTTTGAATCAATGCAGCATGAAAATGTCCGGGATCAAGCGTGATCAGTTTGATGTTCTGTGCCTTCATAATCATTGGGCAAGCCAGGAGTAAAAATGAAAAATAGTTGCGTTTCATGTGTGAATTATGATAGTCCTTTTACCAAATAGGGGAATCGATGTTGTCTGTTGAGCAAGGCATTGGCCTCGTCATCATTGATGAAGCGCTCGTTCAATGGATCCCAGTGCAGCG
The DNA here is from genome assembly GCA_947442625.1 of Chitinophagaceae bacterium. Taxonomy (GTDB): domain Bacteria; phylum Bacteroidota; class Bacteroidia; order Chitinophagales; family Chitinophagaceae; genus Pollutibacter. The sequence goes on along the minus strand of CANEWJ010000045.1, from coordinate 12,202 downwards.
TCCTAGGCAGGCGCATGGCAATATGGTGGATCAGGCAGGTAGAACATCCGCGATGACCAACTTCCACAGGGGTGATGGGTTGTTTTCTGGTGGTAATGCAATCCAGCCAGTTTCCATGGTGCTCATCACTGCGGTAGAGATTGATTTCATTGGCGCCAATCACCGATTCAATGATTGTAGGATTGCTGGCAGAAAGTGCTTTTTGATTGGGCACTGTAGGTTCGTTAGCGCTGGCCTTGTAATTGCCACGGGTAACAAAGATCCAGCCCTCTGAGCCAACAAACTTCACGCCATTGGGCAATTCCGTGCTGACGGTCATTTTAACACCATTGGCGTATTTGCCATAGGTGGTGAAGGATCCATGCACATTCCAAAGGCCTGATTTGGGGAAATCTGCCTTTCCCCAAACTTCAACGGGGCCGGTGTATTCTGTATCCATTCCCCAATGGGCAATGTCTACATGGTGGGTTCCCCAACCGGTGATCATGCCTGCTCCAAACTGCTCACAACGAAGCCAACCTGGTCTGCTGTAGTCATTTTGCGGGTGCACGCGTTTTTCAGTATAATAACTATAGGGGGTAGAACCCAGCCATGCATCATAATTCAATGTTTTGGGGATGGGCATTTCTGGCTCTACCTCTCCACCAGGATCGCTGGGCAATCCAATAAATACCTCTTTAAGCTCACCAATGCGTCCGTTCCTTACCAGCTCGGCAGCATACCGGAATTGGGGGGATGACCTTTGCTGACTGCCGATTTGAAGGATTTTTCCGTTCCTGTGAACGGCATTGCTCAAGGCCCTACCTTCAGCAATGGTCAGGGATGCAGGTTTTTGCAAGTACACATCTTTTCCTGCCTCTACGGCATGAATTCCCAAAAAGGCATGGGAATGATCAGGCGTACTGATCAATACGGCATCAATATCTTTATTGAGCAGCATTTCCTGATGATCTCCATACATGGTGACACCATCATAGGCCTTACCCGTTTTTTTGGTATAGTAATCGTTTACATATTGTTTTCCTTCAGCGAGTCGCTTCGAATCGACATCGCATACAGCCATGATCCTGGCATGGTCATATTTGAGTGTTTCTGCCATGTCATGGTCTCTGGAAATCCTTCCCACGCCAATGGCACCGATATTGATTTTGTTGCTTGGGGCATCCTTGCCCATGACATGGGCTGGTACGATGGTAGGAAATCCAAGAGACGCGATCCCGGTAGCGACGCCGGTTTTGACGGTGGATTTCATAAAATCCCTTCTGTTAAATCCTTTGTTGTCAGGCATGTTTTTATTTTTTAATGTCTTCGTCTCTGTTGGTTGCATAGGCTTTTGTATAATCAATCCCTTTGTGCAAAGAGATGATGTATGTAAGTCCCTGCAACAGGTGGTTTTTATAAACAGGGTCAGCGTAGGTTTCTTTGCTGTGCCCGAGGGTGCTTACCCAAACATGGCCACCCTGAAAATCATTGTACCATACGGCGGGGTAATACTCGGCATATGTCCCTGCATTTTTGGCAATCATGTCTTTCTGAGATTGGTCGAGTGTTGTAAACTGATGAGACATCAGCACGTTGGTAACCGGGTAGAGCTCCTTGCCAAAATACAACTCATCCTCTCTTTCCCAGATCAGTGGAACGCCATTCATTGATGGATGGTTGGGGTCGGTTTTCCGCACGGTGAATTTCTGAAACTTTGCATGCCAGGCAAAAGTGCATCCTAACATCATTTTGAACCATTTCCAATTACGCTCAGTGCCTGTTACAGAATGCAATCCCACGAACCCGCCACCTGCTTCTATGTAGCGCCTGAAGGCAAGGCGTTGCGCATCTGTATCAAATACATCGTTGTTGGTACTGGGGAAAACAAGCAGGGTAAATTGCTTCAGGTTTTCTTCGGTAAAATTGGTTGGATCGTCGCTTACCGTAATTTTCCAGTTCTCCTCCTTGGCAATTCCTTTTAGCGCCTCTACCGCTGAGGGGATGTTGTCGTGGATAAAACCTTTCCCATTTTTGGTGTATACCAGCATGGAAACGTTTTTGTTGTTTTTTTTGCTTTGTGCCTTCAGGTTGAATGTTGAAAACACAGCTAACAGGGGAACTAAAATAAGATACTTCATGTGGTGCTGTTTCGTTGATCGTTTAATAGACGGTAATTTACATAAAAATCATACTTGTCCTACCATTGCTTTTACGAAAACGTTATAGGAAAAAAGAAGTTTTTGCTCCTTCAGTCCTGTTATTTTAACTAACTTGAAACAGTATTCATCAAGATTGTGCCTTTTTACAATTCCGGGTCATTGACCCATATGAAAAAAAACTTCTATATATGAGTTCGAATCAACGCAGAAAATTCCTCAAACAAACCACAGGTGCTGCATTGGCCTTTTCTATCGTTCCAAGATTTGTGATTGGAGGCCCCGGCTTTACCGCACCGAGCGATATGATCAACCTTGGATTCATTGGAACAGGAAAACAATCCCGCAGCCTGCAGAATAGTTTTAAGGAAAAGGCCAACATTGTTGCGGGTGCTGACGTTGACACGCTCAAACTCAATTATTTCCAATCCCTTCTGGAAAAATATTACACCAATGCCAGAAAAGATGGCAAAGGCCGTGATTACAAAGGATTTACTGCTTACGAAGATCACAAGGAGATTATTGCCAGAAAAGACATTGACGCAGTGGTTATTTCTACCCCCGACCACTGGCATGCTGTTCAAGCCATTCAGGCTTCTAATGCAGGCAAACATGTCTATTGTGAAAAGCCCCTAGCGCACAGCGTTGAAGAGGGAAGGGCCATGGTTGATGCTGCAAGAAAAAACAAAATTGTATTTCAGACAGGCAGCATGCAGCGTTCATGGAAAAATTTCAGGCATGCTTGTGAACTGGTCAGAAATGGATATTTGGGGAAAATAAGTGAGGTATTGGTATCAGTTGGAGACCCACCCATGAAGTGTGATCTTCCTGCAAGGCCATTGAGAGCTGGATTAAATTGGGATCAGTGGATTGGGCCTGCACAATTCCGTGAATTCAGTCCGGTGCTTGCTCCTCCTGTTGAAGAGGATATTTTCCCTAATTGGAGAAATTATAAGGAATACGGTGGCGGGATGGTTTCTGACTGGGGTGCTCACATGTTTGACATTGCCCAATGGGCTTTGGGAATGGACGAGAGCGGCCCTGTCAAGTTTATCCCTTCTGAAGGAACTGCCAAGAGAGGACTTCAGATGATCTATGAAAATGGAATCGTAATGAAGCATGAAGATTTTGGCAGGAGCAATACCACGCGTTTCATTGGTGAGAAAGGCCGTTTGGATGTAAGCAGGTCCATTCTTGACAGCGATCCTGCCAATATCGTTTCAGCTACCATTCAGCCCAACGAAACCAGGCTGTATGAGTCCAACGATCATTACCTCGATTGGCTTGAATGCATCAAAACAGGTAAAAAGCCTGTTTGTGATGTGGAGATCGGTCATAGGACAAGTTCTGTTTGCAACGTGGCCAATATAGCTTATGCCTTGCGCCGTCCGCTAGAATGGAATCCCGCCAAAGAAAAATTCAAAAACGATAAAGAGGCCAACGCCCTCTTGGCGCCAAACTTCAGGGAAGGATGGAAACTGGGTTAAGATGAATGGAATAAGCATGATCCAGCTGGCAAAAGAGCTGGGATTATCAGTATCTACCGTTTCTAAAGCACTTGGCGACAGCCATGAAATCAGTGCGTCTACCAAAAAAAGGGTGCTTGAACTGGCAAAAAAATACAAGTACAAACCCAACCCTTTTGCCAGCAATCTCCGTAAAAAGAAAGGGAAACAGATTGCTGTGATCATTCCTGATATTGTCAATAATTTTTTTGCCTTGGCAGTAGATGGAATTGAAAGTGTTACCATGTCTAAACATTACGACACGTTCATTTACCTCACCCATGAAAACCTTGAGAGGGAAAAAGCGGTGCTGGAGCACCTTGAGTCTGGGCTTATCTCCGGACTGATCATTTCTGTTTGTACTGGGAGAGAAGGGTATGCCCATTTTCAGGAATTTTATGAAACCACCAGGCTGCCCATTGTTTTTTTTGACAGGGTGCCCGATTTGCTGCAGTTTCCGAAGGTTATTGCCAACAATTATGAAAGTTCCTTTGATGCTACTGCCAGGCTGATCAAAGCCGGTAGCAAGAGGCCGGCATTGATTACCACCACTGAGCCAATGTTCACATCAATGGAAAGAAGAAGGGGCTATCAGGATGCCCTGGAAAAACATGGGATTGTTTTTACAGATGAGATGATCATTCATTGTACTGACGACATGGCATTGAATTATTCCATCCTCCGGAAAATATTTTCTCAAAAAAAACGGCCTGATGGCATTTTTGCCTCCATCGAAAAATATGCCATTACCAGTTATGAGGTTTGCAAAGACCTGAAGCTGTCGATACCCAAGGATGTAAAGGTGATTGGGATGACCAATCTGCGCACGGCTGCCTTGTTGAACCCATCGCTTTCAACCCTTTCCCAGCCAGCATTTGACATGGGGAAAGAGGCCGCAGGACTGCTGATCAAGATGATTGAGAAGAAATCGTATGCAGCGGCCAATGATATCATCGTGCTGCCGAATGAACTCACCATCAGGGATTCAATCTAAACATGCAGTGATTTGATGTGCAAAGAATGTATCCATTTTTTACTGTTGTCATGCGCTGAAGCCAACAATGCGAAAAGCATTGCGTAAATAAATTCCCCATCCATGCGCTGAATGTAAAAATCCATTGCGAAATTTAATTACTAAACCTACCGCATGTCATCATCCACCAATGGTTTTATCCAGGAAAATTTCTTGCTGCAATCTTCCCTTGCTGAAAAACTCTACCACGATGTTGCTGCAAAACAGCCCATCATTGATTATCATTCCCATCTTTCCCCATTTGAAATTGCAACCAACAGGAAATATGAGAACATCACCAGGATTTGGTTGAGTGAGGACCACTACAAATGGCGTGCCATGCGCGGTGCTGGTGTCAATGAGCGTTTCATCACGGGTGATGCCACGGATGAGGAGAAGTTTCAGGCTTGGGCGCAAACGGTACCCCAGACGGTGAGGAATCCATTGTTTCACTGGACCTACCTTGAATTGAAGAATTCTTTTGGGGTAACTGAATACCTGAATCCTGCTTCGGCCTCCCGGATTTACACGCAATGCAATGAATTGCTCTCTGGTGAGGAGCATACGGCAAGAAAATTCCTTGAGCAATACAATGTGGTTTACCTCTGTTCAACCGATGACCCTTGCGATGATCTTCAATACCATCATGCCATCAGGGCTGATAAAGATTTCAGCGTTGGTGTAGCCCCTTCGTTCAGGCCAGACAAGGCATTTGCCATTCATGACAGAGAAAACTTCCTGGCCTATATCAGCAGGCTTTCAGCTGCATCAGGAGTTTCCATTACGGACATGGATTCCCTGTTGTCTGCCATGCAAACAAGGATTGATTTTTTTGCAGCGGCAGGTTGCAAGGTTGCTGACCATGGCCTCTCACAGCTTCCCAAAAACAATCCTTTTACTTTTGACCTGGAGATTGAATTGAAGCAGTTTTTTGCAACGGGTGGAGCAACAGTGTTTTCAGATCCGGACGCCTTTGTCTTTTTTCTCCTGACATCGCTCTGCAAGATGTACCATGCCCGTGGATGGGTGCAACAGTTTCACTTGGGGGCCATCAGGAACAACAACACAAGGCTCAAATTGACATTGGGTGCTGATGCAGGTTTCGACTCCATCGGCGATTATGCACAGGCAGAGCGGCTTTCTGCTCTCCTGAATTCACTTGATGCAGAAGACAAACTTTCAAAAACAATCATCTACAACCTTAATCCTGCAGACAATGCATTGTTCGCTACCATGTGTGGCAATTTTAACGATGGCTCTACAAAAGGTAAAGTGCAATATGGTCCGGCCTGGTGGTTTCTTGACCAGAAGAATGGCATGGAACAACACCTGGATATTCTCTCTGATGTATGTCTGCTCTCAACTTTTGTTGGCATGATCACCGATAGCAGAAGCCTGTTGTCTTTTTCTCGGCATGAATACTTCCGCAGAATACTTTGCAACATGATGGCCAATGACATGATCAACGGCATCATTCCCAATGACGAACAATGGATGGGAGAGCTCTTGAAGAAGATCTGCTATGAAAATGCAAAGGAGTATTTCAATATTTGAGTCAACCCCTCAAATGAAATGCCTTTGGTTGTGTGAATGCCCTGATGCCTGCATGGGAGAGTGTTGCGCCAAAACCTGAGTGCTTTCTACCACTCCATGGCAGGGCTGCACTGACCCTGTCGCAGCAATTCCAGTATCCTGTTCCAGCATCCGTTGCAGCAAGTATTTTCTCTGCCCTTTCCCTGTTAGTGCTGTAAACGGAAGCCGTCAATCCATAGGATGTGTCATTCATCATTTGCAAGGCTTCTTCATCGTTGCTCACTTTCATGATACCAATAATGGGTCCAAAAGACTCCTCCTGCATGATTAACATGCTGTGATCGACATTTATCAATACAGTGGGTTCAAAGAAATATCCATCGCCTTCCATTCTTTTCCCTCCGGTCAGTAAAGTTGCTCCTTTGGCAATGGCATCCGCAACCTGTTGTTCAAGGAATTCAAGCTGGGATTGCCTGCTGATGGCGCCAAGATAAACCCCGTCTTCCAAGGGGTTGCCTATTTTCCATGACTGCACTTCCTTGACAAAAGCATCAACATAGGCGTCGTAAACTTTCTCATGTACATAAATCCTTTCCACCGCACAACAACTTTGCCCATTGTTGTAGAAAGCGCCATCTGCCGTGCCTGCGGCAACAGCAACAATATCTTCAACATCATCGGTTACATACAGCGGATCTTTCCCCCCAAGTTCACACTGGCAAGGAACCATTTTTGGGGCAACTTTTTCATAAATGTATTTGCCTGTCTTGTAAGATCCGGTGAAGAAATATCCATCAAGAGGAAGACCCAACAGTATCTCCCCAGCTGCGGCACCACCAATGGCAACCTGAAATACATTTTCTGGAACACCAGCTTCTTTCAAAAGCTTTTCAATCTGCAATCCTGTGAGGGTTGCAAATTCTGAAGGTTTGTAAAAGACGGCATTCCCAGCAAGCAATGCCGGTACAAATACATTGGTGCCAACCAGGTAAGGGTAGTTCCAAGCCGATATGTTACACACCACACCAAGGGGCTCATAACGGATCGTCTCAGTCATTCCAGCGGAGGCACTCATGATTTCTTCTGCAAGGTATTTCTCGGCATTGTTGGTCAGCCATTCTATCCTTGATATGGAACCATTGATTTCATTTCTGGACTGTTGCAAAGGCTTGCCAACTTCGTCTGTTAATATTTTTGCCAATGTTTCAATATGGGCAGCCAACAATTTGCTGTAGGCTTGTATTGTTTCTATCCTTTTTTGCAAGGGAACTGCCGACCATTCTTTTTGCCCTTCTTTTAAAGTATTGTACTTGCTGTCAAGGCTGGATTGATCGTCCTGCTGAACTGCTGCTATGATTGCCCCTGTTGCTGGATTAAGAATATTCATTTTCATTTTACGCTGTTGTTGATGGCATCAAGGAATGCCTTTTTTATGTTGATGGAAAGCGGATTGGTTTGATTTTTTTCCATCCGCTCAGGATGCCATTGCACGCAGAGCATAAAACCTTTGTCTGAGGGATCGCTGTATTCAATGGCCTCAATGGTTTGGTCATGCGCAAATGCAACGGACTGTAGAGATGCAGGGAGGTGTAAAGGGTCGATGCACTGGTGATGGGCACTGTTCACTTCTCCTGATTCCACACCAGAAATGCTGTAAAGTAAAGAGGACGCAGCAATGTTGATCGAGTGTTTTTTATCCGCTTCTAATTTCCTGTGCACTTGGTTTTTTTCCTCTCCCAGGTCCTGGGTCAGCCGGCCACCCTCCAGGATGTTGACAAGTTGTTGCCCCCTGCAAATGCCGAGGATAGGGAGTTTCAGCTGTTTTGCATGCCTGTAGATCTTCGATTCAAAATTGTCGCGCTCCGGTTGAAATGTGTTGGGCATGTTTGGATACTGCTCAGCACCTTTATAAAAGGAAGGATGAATGTCAACCCCACCCGTGAGCACAAAGCCATCACACTGAAGCATGTCATCCAAATTGTTTTCTTCAAACGAAACTGTTACCAGCTCAAATGAACTGCCCAGGTCGTTTTCATCAAACCACTGCCAATAGTTGGGATAATTGGTTGCAGTAAAACTCAGCCCAATCTTTTTTTTCATGCTACAGGGCTTTGCCGTAGAGGGTCCTGAAATCTTCCCTGCTGACAGGTTTGGGGTTGTTGGGATGCGCAAAATCTGCCAGGGCGAGATCGGCCAGGGTATCGAGGTGTTCTTCTTTCACGCCTACAGACCGCAGTTGCGAGGGTATGCCAATCTTGCTGTTGAGTTCCTGCAAGTAGGCAACAACGCCCTGTCCAGTTTCGTCCTTGAGTTCCAGGGTTCTGGCTATTTTCCTGAATTTATCTTCAGATCCTTCAATGTTGAATTCCATCCCGTAGGGAAGATTGATGGCGTTGGCAAGCCCATGGTGTGTGTCCAGCAAAGATGAAAGGGGATGGGCCAGTGAATGCACCACGCCAAGGCCTTTCTGAAATGCTACAGCACCCATGAGTGATGCAATCAACATGTTGCTGCGGGATGCAAGGTCTGGTTTGTTGACGGCCCTCTCAATGGATTGGCTGATCAATGAAATTCCCTCCAGTGCAATGCCTTCGCAAAGTGGATGGGGCATTTTGGCGATATAGGCCTCCATGTTGTGTGTGAGCGCATCCATGCCTGTTGCAGCGGTTACCGCTGGGGGAAGCTCCATGGTCAGCATGGGGTCTGCAAAAATGATTTTTGCAAGCAACTTGGGTGAGAACAATATTTTTTTCTGGTGGGTTTCATCATCTGCAATGATAGCAGACCTGCCCACTTCACTGCCTGTTCCTGCAGTGGTAGGAATGGTGATGAAATGCGGCACATCGTTGGTTACATAAACATCTCCTCCAATCAGGTCATCGTATACAAAAAGGTCTTCCCGGTGGTTGATCCTAAGCGCAATCGCTCTTGCAACATCAATGGCCGCGCCACCGCCAATGCCAATGATGCAATCACTTTTTGATTGGTCGTAGGCATCCGCACCTTTGTAAACATCTGATTTTACAGGATTTTTGTGGATGTCAGCAAAAACATCAACAGCGATATTTTTTTGTTTGATGCCTGCGATGATTTTCTTAAAAAAATCCAGTGATGCCACAACAGGGTCGGTAACAATCAAGGGTGATTTCAGGTTGTTTTTGAGAAGATAATCGGGAAGTTCATTGACGGCCCCTGCTCCAAACCTGATGGTTGTTGGAAAATTGTATTGGTATATTTTATCAAACATGTTCATGGTTTAGATGATCTCAAAATAGCGTTTGTATTCCCAGTCGGTGACGACTTTCAGGTGTTGCCGCCATTCCCATTCACGGCTTTGTACAAAATGATCAACAAATGCCTTGCTGAAAAGTTCTTCTGCGATGGGGGATGTTTTCATTTGCATGGTGGCATCAATCAAGGTATGGGGCAGGCTGCCGTTGGAATAATCGCGGTATCCGTTGCCCACTGTTGCTGGTTGCTTCAGCTTCATTTTCTTCCTGATGCCATACAATCCTGCGGCAAGGCAAGCCGCCATGGCCAGGTAGGGGTTTACGTCTGACCCAATTACCCGCGTTTCTATCCTGCAGGCATTGTTGCTGCCGTTCAAGATGCGCAGCGCAGTAGTTCGGTTGTCGATGCCCCAGGTCAGTGTTGTTGGTGCCCATGCTCCTTCAACCAGTCTTTTGTAACTGTTTACCGTAGGGGCAAACATGGGAAGTATATACGGCAAACAGTGGAGCTGCCCTGCAATATAGCTTTTCGCTGTATCGCTCAGGTTGTCTTTGTCTTTGCCATCAAAAAACATATTCTTCTTGGCGGTTTTATCCCAAAGGCTTTGGTGCACATGTCCTCCGCAACCAGGAAGGTTTTCATTGATCTTTGCCATGAAAGTGGCCATGATGCCATGTTTGTAAGCAATCTCTTTCACGGCAGTTTTGAACAACACTGCACGGTCTCCGGCTTCCAATATTCCAGAATGCGCGATGGCCGCTTCATAGGTGCCTGGTCCGGTTTCGGTGTGCAATCCTTCAATCGGTATGTCAAACTTGGTAAGCAAGTCAAAAAGATCAGCAAAAAATGGATTTTTGAGGGTAGACCTTAAGACGGAATAACCAAACATGCCGGGTGTCAATGGGGTTAAATCCTTGAATCCCTTTTCGTTGGCTGATTGTGGTGTTTCTTCAAAGTTGAACCACTCAAACTCCTGGGCAAACATGGGGGTGAAACCCATGCTTGAAGCCTGATCCAATAGCTGCTTGAGCAACTGCCTTGGGCAAACAGGAGATGGACCTCCTTTGTTGTCATTGAGTTCTCCAAGAAAAAAAGGAAGGTCGTTTTCCCAGGGAATTTTTCTGAAACTGTTGAGGTCGATCGAGGCTGGGCTATCAGGATAGCCGGTATGCCATCCGGTAATGGTAGATTTGTCATACAAGACATCCGCAGCATCCCACCCCATGATGACATCACAGAAGCTGGTCCCTTTTTCAATGGCGGACAAAAACTTGGCTGTTGAAATGTATTTTCCCCTCAAGATGCCGTCTATGTCTGCATAGGCGATCTTCACTTTCCCGGAGGGATGTTTTTTTACATAACTGATGATGTCCTTCTGGTTCATGTGCTTGAATTAGGGTTAAAAATTAAGCATTATTTCAGGGAACCTTTGCAAAAATTTTAAACATGAAAAAGCTTCCCAGCAGTATCAAAAAATAGATTCCGCCCAGGAGTTGATTGTAGACCAACATGGCTACCATCGCCCCAATGGCTATGGTCATTGCAATGAGTGGAAATGCGGGGTAAAACGGTACACGAAAGGGCCTTTGCAAACCAGGTTCTTTGATCCGCAGCACAACAACAGTGATCATGGAGATGATATACAACGTGATGGCCCCAAACACAGAAATGGTGATGATGTCAGCGGTTCTTCCGGTGAGCAATGCACCTATGCCAAGCAGCATGTTCAACAGCAGTGCATTGGCAGGTGTTTTGAATGTTGGGTGAACCTTGCCCAAGATGGATGGCGCATAATTAACCCTGCCAAATTCAAAGCTTGCCCTTCCTGCAGCCAGGATAAGCCCATGAAATGAGGCCACAAGTCCGAACAATCCGATGGCAATCAACAGATGATATAGGGCATTGGATTCCCCAACCACCCGTCCCAGGGCCAGTGGTAGTGGCGAGTCAGACGCTGCTCCATCAGCCTTGTATACAATCGCTTCCCACCCTGCCACACCAGTGGAACCAATGAAGGTGATGATGCACAGCAAGACCAGGGTGGCAATGGCCGATCCAAAACCAATGAGGATGGTCTTCTGGGGCTTGATGGTTTCCTCGGCCACATTGGCAACACCTTCAATGCCAAGAAAAAACCAGATGGCAAAGGGGATAGCAGCGAACATACCAGACCAACCATTGGGAAGTGCGTTCTGTTTGAGGTTGGCCATTTCAACATGGGGCATGGTGATGCCTGCAAAAAGCAAGAGTTCACCCACTGCAAAAACAGTGATGACCAGTTCAAACATTGCTGCTGCCTTAACGCCATAAATATTCAATCCGGTGAAAAGGATGTAGCTGAAAACGGCAATATAAATGATGGGAATCTGCGGAAAAAAAAGATTGAAATAAGCCCCAATGGCAAACGCAATGGCCGGTGGCGCAAAAATGAATTCAATGTTCTGTGCCATTCCGGCAATGAATCCCCAGTTGGGACCCAGCGCACGTTTGGCATAGTCAAATGCACCTCCCGCTTTGGGAATGGCCGAAGCCAGTTCACAATAACTGAAGGTAAAGGTCACATACATGATGATGATGAAAAAAGTGGCTACGGCCAATCCGAGTGTTCCGCCTTTTTCAAGTCCGAGGTTCCATCCAAAATACATCCCAGAAATAACATAACCCACGCCAAGGCCCCAAAGCATCAGTGGGGTCAAGGTTCTTTTTAGTTCGCCTGTATTCATTGGTTTGTGGTTGTTTGTGCTGGGATAAATATACTGAGATCAATTTTTGGGATAGGCTTT
>CANEWJ010000044.1 GCA_947442625.1 Chitinophagaceae bacterium | reverse complement strand
TGCTTCAATTTTGCGGTATGACAAACGAAAAAACAGTTGCTGAAAAACTGCTACAAGTTAATGCAGTGAAGTTGAATCCCAAAGAACCTTTTACTTGGGCGTCAGGCTGGAAAAGTCCGATTTACTGTGACAACCGTAAACTCCTTGGATATCCCTACGTAAGGGATTTCATCAAAAGCGAAATGTGCAACGTGATATTTGAAAAGTTCCCTGACGCTGAACTGCTTGCCGGTGTAGCCACTGCTGGTATTGCCTGGGGTGCAATGGCTGCTGATCAGTTAAAACTGCCTTATATCTACGTGCGGCCTAAACCCAAAGAGCATGGTTTGGGTAATCAAATTGAGGGATATTATGAAAAAGGGCTAAAAACCGTCATCATTGAGGACCTCATCTCTACAGGCAAAAGCAGTTTGCAGGTGGTTGATGTGGTAAGAAACGCCGGTCTTGATGTGATAGGCATGGTATCCATTTTTACCTACGGGTTTGAGGAAGCTGAAAAAGCTTGTTCTGCAGCTGCTGTTCCAACGATTTCCCTGACCAATTATCCTACATTGATTGAACTGGCCATTGAGAAAGGAACCATCGATCCTCAAGATCAAAATACATTGTTAAACTGGAGCGCCAACCCTTCAGAATGGGGCAGATAGTCTTACTTTAGAATCAAATTTACATGTCATGAAAAAAGCAATCCTGTCCTTCCTTGTAGTTTTTTTTATATCCCTGGCTTCAAGTGCCCAGCAAAAGAAGCCAGTAACTGTTAAAATCAATACACCCACTGTTCAATGTGAGATGTGCAAAAAGAAGATTGAAGAATACCTGGCGTATGAGGAAGGTGTTACAAAGGTTGTTGTTGATTTTAAGCAAAAGAAAACTACGGTAACCTACCTCACCGACCGAACAAACCTCGAAAATATCAAAACAGCCATCGCCAACACGGGTTACGATGCTGAAGAAATCAAGGCTGCTCAAGATGCCTATGACAAGCTTCCAAAATGTTGCAAAAAACCTGTAAAGTAGTGTGTTAAACATTGAGCTTCAATACTTTCCATGCATCAACGCAATGAGGGACATCGTTGATTGCACATTGGTTTTTTTTGACAATGAACTTTTTTTTCGACGGTCCAGTTTCCGTAACAGGATGATACTCCCTGGTGGCAATGGGCTTGTTTCCCTCACAATTCCAGTCGTTGGGGGAAGATCTGTCAAACTGCCATTCAAGGCTGTTGAGATAGATTACAGCAGTACCTGGCAAAGGGATCACTTCCGTACATTGGAAACCATTTATGGTAACTCACCTTTTTATTTTCAATACAGGGATTCGCTCAAGGAAATTTTTGATCAAAAACCTCGATTTCTCGTTGACTGGAATGCAATCTGTCTTGATTGGGTTATCAAAAAAATGAAAATCAACCTCACTTTACTGCAAGACGGAAATCAATTATCCCATAACAAGGAAACAAAGGAAAGAATTGATTTCTATTTGCCGTCTAACCATGATATAACTGGGAAAAAGCCATTTATCAAATACCCTCAGTTGTTTGAGGATAGGATTGGTTTTAAGCCCAATGTATCCATCGTAGACATTTTGTTCAACCTTGGACCCGATGCGCTAAATAAAATCACCAATCTTACTAAACCTCTTTGACAATCAATGGTCTAAGAGTTTGTACTTATTAAAATTTTCATTAATTTTCCATTTAGCCAAACAATGTTCATGAGAAGACTGGTTGTTTTTTTTGTTTTGACTTTTTTGGGGACTTTTTCACTTGCACAGGATTTTTCCAACAAGGGTAAGGAGTTTTGGGTAGGTTACGGGAGCCATGTCGCAATGTACAATGCCAACAATGGAACAATTGACGCAGCGGGCGGAGCACAGGATATGGTTTTGTATTTTACATCGGATCGAAATGCAAATGTTAAAGTGGAAATTCCTTCGTTAGGGTGGACTAACACCTATTCCGTAGTTGCAAATGCTGTAACTACATCAGCACGTTTACCCAAGACAGGAGCACAAGATTCCAGAATTACTAGTGAGGGCAAAAGTGTTAAAGGAATTCACATAACCTCCGATGTTCCCATTATCGCATATGCTCATATTTATAACGCTGCGGTATCCGGTGCAACTTTGTTGTTTCCAGTGAACACTTTGGCCCGTGAATATTATTCCATCAATTACAAGCAAGTCTCCAATCAAAATTATTCCTACTGTTTTTCTTATGTTATTGCAACTGAAGATGACACCAATATAGAAATCATACCCAGTGCCAGAACCATCCTTAACAGTGCAGGCGATACAATCAAAGTCAACCTCAACAAGGGTGAAGTCTATAATATTTTCGGAAGACTTAATACCTCGACCAATCCATTCTTGGGTGAAGACCTTACAGGAACAAAGATCAGATCTGTTGCCACCCCCACAAGTCCTTGTAAACGAATTGCTGTTTTTTCAGGATCAGGAAAACTGAGTATCTCTTGTAACAATGGTTCTGGTAGTGCAGATAATTATATGCAGCAGGCATTCCCTGCAAATGCCTGGGGTAAAAAATACCTTACCGTTCCAACCTTGAGAATGCCCAATAATTTTTTTAGAGTTGCCATCAGTAAGCCTGGTACTGTGGTAAAAAGAAACGGCACAGTTCTTACAGGCTTACAAGGTGGTTTTTATTACGAATACCAAAGCAACACACCGGATCTCCTTGAATCTGATCAACCTATAATGGTTGCCCAATATGTTACCACTGCAAACAGCTGTGGTAATACCCAAATTGCAGGCAATGGTGATCCTGAAATGATATACATCAGTCCTATTGAGCAAACAATTGATAAGGTTACTGTCAACTCCACGCCCAATGCTGGAATCAATCAGCATTATATCAATATCGCTATCCATAAAAATGGTTTAAGTTCTCTGAAAGTTGATGGAGCAGCTCCTGTTGTTGCATCAATTGTGCACCCACAAGAATCCAACTATTCATTTTACCAAGTGCAGGTTGGCGCTGGATCACATACCATTCAAGCCGACTCAGGTTTCAATGCCATCGCATACGGCTATGGTAGTGCCGAAACCTATGGCTACAATGCAGGAGCCAATGTAAAGGATCTTTATCAGACATTAAGCACCAACAACAAATATGCCACGGTAAAATTGCCCGCTACCTGCAAAGGAACACCATTCAACATATCCATTACACTTCCATATGAGCCGCTATCGCTTGAATGGAAAGTGCCCAACTACCCGGCAATTCCCAAGGAAAATGCTCCAAAATATGATTCAACTTATTTGGTAAGTGGAAAGAGAATCTATCGCTACTCGTTGAAAGGAACCTACGTTTACAATACAATCAATACTTACAATATTCAGGTAATAGCCAACAATCCAACCACCGATGGATGTACTGGTGAACAGCAAATAGATTTTGATTTGCAAGTTTTCGAACCGCCAAAAGGTGGTTTCAAATTCAATACAACAAATTGTATCACAGATTCCATTGCCTTTGTTGACACCACATCATCATCTACGAGACCTGTCATTGGCTATTCATGGGATATGGGTGATGGCAATTTCTCTACACTGAAAAATTTCAGCTATAAATACAAGAATCCTGGAAAATACACCGTCAAGTATTTTGCCTATACTGATGTTGGTTGTTTAACTGATACCATCATTAAAGATGTATTTGTTGATAGCGTTCCTATTGCTGACTTTTCCATCCTTGGTACAACCTGTCAAAACAAAGATGTAACTTTTGTTGATGCTTCCCGTGTAGGGGGAGGGGCAACCATTAAAGAATGGTTATGGGTAACTAATAATCCGATCATATTTACAACAATCATTAATACAACCAATGCAAACGTCGTTGAGAAATTCGCTGCATTGCAACAATATACGATTCAGCTAAGAGTCAAAACCCAAAATGGTTGCCTAAGTCCTGTTAAGTCATTGACATTTACAAATAGACCCAATCCAACTGTGGACTTTAGTTTGCCAAAGATTTGTTTGCCTGATGGTATGGGAACTTTTAATGACTTGAGTACCATATCAGATGGTAGCCAGGGCTCATTTATCCGTAATTGGTCTTTTGGAGATCCCAATGCATCTCCAACCAATCCTGATACTGCGCTTAATCGGGTTTCACCTGCACATAAATACACTGCTGTAGGGCCTTATACGGTTAAATTAATCATCAGATCCAACAATGGATGTGTAGATAGTTTGAGCAAACAATTGACCCAGGTGTTTGCCCAGCCCAAAGCTGACTTTACGGTAACTCCTGAAGTTTGCTTAAGGGAAAATACGAAAATGAACGACCAGACCAATCCTCAGACCAGAACCATGGCCAAATGGAATTGGACCTTGTCCAATGGCTTGAAAGATACCCTCCAAAATCCATTGTTCACACTCACAACAGCAGGTACTTATACAGCTAAATTGGTTGGCTTTACTGCAGATGGCTGTATCAGCGATACTGCAACAAAATCATTTGTTGTCCATCCATTGCCAGTTGCCAATTTTAAGGTTGTGGATCCCGCTTGCGAAACCGAAACTGTTTCATTTGAACAGCTCTCTACTGCTAATGTTGGAACATTGACAAGGTGGAACTGGCGTCTTGGTAGCACATCAAATCCACAGAATGAGACCAATTCAAATCCAGTAACAAAAACTTTTACCAATTGGGGAGACCAAGTGATCAAGTTGATGGTGGAAAACAGCAAAGGTTGTAAAAGTGATACTACCACCAAAACGATTAGAATTCATCCTAAGCCTTTTGTAAACAACAGCATACCTGAAGTCTGCCTGAGTGATGCTTTTGCTGAATTCACAGACAGCAGCAAAATAGCAGATAACAGTACAGGGTTTGCACATCTCTGGAGATTTGGGGATGCCAATGCTACTCCTTCAAATCCCGATAGCTCAGTGCTGAAAGATCCAAGACATAAATACACAGCTGCAGGTACTTATACCATGTCCCATAGGGTAACCAGTCTTGCAGGTTGCGTTTCAACCAAGACAGTATCATTTATTGTAAGCGGTGCAGTTCCGAAATCCAACTTTGTGGTATTGTTGCCTGATTCACTTTGCAGCAATGATACAGTAAGAATTAAAAACTTATCAACTGTTGATTTCGGATTTATTGGAAAACTGGAGATTTATTGGGACTATGATAACAATCCAACCATAAAGGATATCGATCAATTGCCTGATTCGGGGAAGATATATAAACATGTTTATCCTAAGTTTGCGAATCAGCCCCTTAAACCTGTCAGAATTGTAGTGCGAGCATTTTCAGGTGGAAGCTGCTCTGATGACGAAAACAGGCAAGTAAATTTATTGGGAAGCCCTGCTGTACAATTTGATTCAATTCCAGGAATTTGCCTCGATGCAACGCCACGGCAAATCAGCCAAACCAAGTATACTGATGTAACCGGAATTGCACCGGGAGATTCAGTCTTTACTGGCAAAGGAGTAAATGCAAAAGGACTTTATACCCCGCTCAATGCTGGTGTGGGAACATATGTTTTGCAATATACTTTCACCGCTTCCAATGGTTGCAAGGATACTGCAAGCAAAAGCATCATTGTTTGGCCAAGACCAACAGCCGATTTTGTTTTCAGTACCTTGAATTGTGAAAAAAACCCAATCAGTTTTACCAGCAAATCGGTTCCTAATACAGGCAATCTTGTAAAGTGGAACTGGAACTTTGGAGATGGGTCACCCATTCAATCTACCGGCAATGACAATCCTTTGAATTATGCATTTGCTGTATTCAAGTCCTACAATGTCAGCCTTGATGTTGTAACCAACAATGGATGTACCAGTGTACCAAAAATACTCCCTGTAATGGTTCATCCGCTTCCCTTGTTGAATTTTGATCTTCCAAAAGTTTGTCTCCCAGAAGGGAAGGCCTTGTTTACCAACAATACCACCATTCCAGATGGTTCTGGTTCCCTGATTACTTATTTATGGAATTTTGGCAATCCCAACAATACCAATCCAGCTGTCACCAAAGATGGTACACACAATTATCTTTCTTTAGGAAGTTATAGTGTAAAATTGGTGGCAACAAGCAACAACAATTGTAAAGATTCACTGACCAGGCTGCTGGTTGATGTATTTCCTCAACCCAAAGCAATCTATACCAGCCTAGATTCTGTATGTCTTGGTAAGGATATTCAATTTACGGATAGCAGCAATGGCTTTGTAAGACCCATAACGGCCTGGAACTGGGATTTTGGAAATGGCAATGTCGATAAGACAAAAAATCCACTCTATTTGTACCGGGCTACTGGAACCTTTAGTGTTAGCTTGTTTGTAGTGAGTGCTGAAGGGTGTATTTCTGATACAACAGTTAAATCAATTACCATTCATCCATATCCTGTAATTTCTGCTGGACCTGATATGTATGTTTTGGATGATGGTCAAAAAACAATTCTTGCCGCTGCAACTGGAAACTCCCTCACCTATAATTGGTCTCCAGCAACCTACCTTAATTTTACCGATATCCTTCAACCCATGGTTGTAAAGCCCCAAGATGATATCATCTATACCTTCAGTGTTACGGGTAGGGGTAATTGTACAAGCACGGATGATATTGCGATTACGGTACTTAAACTTCCTAAACCTCCCAATACTTTCACGCCCAATGGTGATGGCATCAACGATGTTTGGGACATCAAATACCTGGACCAATATCCAGGTTCTATCCTGGAAGTGTATTCTCCTCAGGGCCAACTTGTGTTCAGGTCTGTTGGGTATGAAAAACCCTGGAATGGAACGTACAGAGGAAATGCATTGCCAACTGGAACATATTATTATGTAATTGATCCAAAATCTGGCAGAAAGAAAGTTGCTGGATATGTAACCATTTTTAAATAGAAATGATGAGAAGATTGTTTTTGCTGCTTTTCTGCTTTGTTTTTGTGAATAAATCCAATGCCCAACAAAGGCCACATTATACCCAGTATATCATGAACAATTATATTGTCAATCCTGCCATTGGCGGAATTGAGAATTACATTGATGTAAAGCTCAGTGCCAGAAACCAATGGATTGGTATAGAGGGTGCTCCAAAAACTTTCTATGCTACCGTTCATGGGGCCATAGGTAAATCAGATTACCGGGAATCTGTCAACTCTTTTGAAATGAAAGGACAAAATCCACGAGGAAAAGAGTATTGGGCGAACTATACTGCTGCTCCGCCTCATCATGGCTTAGGGTTTACCGCTGTCAATTATTCTACCGGGTACATCAACCGCATGACTACTTATGCAACCTATTCCTATCATGTAGGCCTTACAAGTACAACCAGCCTTTCTGCTGGTTTTGGTGCAGGATTTTCTTCGATCAATGTCAACAAGAGCAAAATCACACTAGCAACTGCTTTCGATCCTGCAATTGGCAATACCGTCAATGATATCAGCAAAATAAAGCCAGAATTGAATGCAGGATTGTGGCTGTATTCTTCTAACTATTTTGCTGGACTTTCCGCTCAACAAATCATTCCTGTACGATTCAATTTGGTCGACAGTGCTGTATATAAGTCAACACTTGTTCCTCATGTGTTTGCCACGGCAGGGTACCGTTTTTTCCTTAACCAGGATGTATCAGCATTGCCTTCTGTGATGCTGCGGTATATAGCTTCTACACCCTTGGCAGTTGACATCAATGTTAAAACACAGTATAGGGATCTCATGTGGATCGGTGCCAACTACAGGATGGGTGATGGATTAGCCGGAATGGTTGGCCTCAACGTTGCCCATACCTTCAACATCAGCTATGCCTATGATCTGAATAGGGGTAAGTATCTCCTTAGCACCATGAACCGGGGAACGCATGAAATTGTACTTGGTTTTACCCTAAATAACGCTTACGGGGATCTTTGCCCAAGGAATATTTGGTAATCTCTCAAATCTGCTTAATTTTATAAAAATTCATACCATGGTTAATCGGTCTTTGGCTTTCTCGTTCATGATGATGGTTGCTTTGACCATTTCATGTACCAAAAAAACTACACCCACTCCAACACCTCCCACACCACCTCCACCAGTGGTAGTGGAAGAAAACATTCTGTTTTCTCTGGATCCCGATCCTGGAACTACTACTCAAACTGCTTCGTCTGGTATCTATTCTTTCAAAGTAATTTTAAGTTCTAAAATGCCCTCTACAGGTATCAGCATTGATATTACTACGAAAACTGATCCCGCTGGAACCTTGCTTGAAAGCAAAAACGTAAAATCTACTGTTGCTTCTAATGATATTTCAACAGGAACATTGGCTTCAGGAACACTTTATAGTGTGACTGTTGTTGTAACGAGTCAAAAAACAGCAAGCAATACATTGACCAAAACATTCAAGGTTGCAAGGAAATAATCAATAGCTGTTATCTTACAATTCGATTAAAAAAAATCCCCTTCACATGAAGGGGATTTTTTCTTGCCAAGCGTCGAAATTAATTATTTGGTAACCGCTTTCTCATCAATTTTAATCAGCATTTTGTCACCTTTTATCATTGATCTGTATTTTTCAGCATCAACAATCTTGCCATTTACCTTCAGTACATCTTCTTCAAATTCAATGGTATTTGAACCCTCACCAATCAATCCGTCCGCTTTCAATGCCTGAATAAGACCTTGATCAGGACCTTCAGTCATGCTAATTTCAGCTTTTGTTGAATCAGCATTCATGATAGAGATCTGAACATTTTTTTGGATATTGGTTGTTGTAGAGGTTGGATGCATTTGTGCAAGGGATGGGGCGATCACCAATGAAACAATTGACATCAATTTGATGAGGATGTTCATGGATGGGCCAGAAGTATCCTTGAATGGATCTCCAACGGTGTCACCAGTTACTGAAGCCTTATGGGGTTCAGATTTTTTGTAAAAAACTTCTCCGTTGATTTCAACACCTTTTTCAAAGCTCTTTTTGGCATTGTCCCAAGCACCACCAGCGTTGTTCTGGAAAATACCCATCAATACACCACTAACAGTAGCACCAGCCAGAAATCCACCCAATGCTTCTGGTCCTAAAATGAATCCAATCAGCAAAGGCGAAACAATGGTAATGGCACCAGGCAACATCATTTTCTTAAGAGATGCTTCTGTTGAAATGGCTACACATTTGTCGTATTCAGGCTTTCCTGTACCTTCCATGATACCAGGAATGGTACGGAACTGCCGACGAACTTCTTCAACCATGGCCATGGCAGCTTCACCAACAGCGCGGATGGCAAGAGAAGAGAAAATAAATGGAATCATGCCACCAATAAACAATGAGGCCAAAACGTCAGCCTTGTATATGTCGATATGTTGATTATCCGGCATGGCTACTCCTACAAAGGCAGCGAACAATGCCAATGAGGTCAATGCAGCAGAAGCAATAGCAAAGCCTTTTCCACTGGCTGCAGTAGTATTACCCACTGCATCAAGGATATCTGTCTTCTCACGAACCTCGCTGGGCAATTCACTCATTTCTGCTATTCCACCTGCATTGTCTGCAATTGGACCGAATGCATCAATGGCCAATTGCATGGCAGTAGTGGCCATCATACCGGCTGCAGCAATGGCAACACCATATAAACCTGCACAAGCAAATGAGCCATAAATACCACCAGCCAACACCAGGATAGGCAAAAAGGTACTTTCCATGCCAATGGCAAGGCCTCCAATGATATTGGTTGCGTGACCAGTAGCAGATTGGCGAATGATGCTCATCACAGGGCGTTTCCCCATGGCTGTGTAATATTCTGTGATGATGCTCATGAGTGCACCAACCACAAGGCCTACAGCGATAGCACCAATAACACCATTGCGCGTAAACTCAAGGCCACGCAAGGTCATTGTTTCTGGTAAAATATAATTTACAATAAAGTATGCTGCGATGGCTGTCAGGATCATCGAACCCCAGTTACCCATGTTGAGGGCTTTCTGAACAGCATGTGTACTTGCACCAGCTGCGTCGCTCACCTTTACAAATAAGGTACCTACGATAGACAAAAGAATACCTACGCCAGCAATAACCATTGGCAACAAAATAGGGGCAATGCCACCAAAATTATCAATTGAAATGGTTTCTTGTCCAAGTACCATCGTTGCCAATACAGTTGCTACGTATGAGCCAAACAAGTCAGCACCCATACCCGCAACGTCTCCAACATTATCTCCTACATTGTCTGCAATGGTTGCTGGATTTCGGGGGTCGTCCTCTGGAATACCCGCTTCAACTTTTCCAACCAAATCAGCGCCTACGTCAGCTGCCTTGGTATAAATTCCACCACCTACACGTGCAAAAAGGGCTATGCTCTCAGCGCCAAGTGAGAAACCTGTGAGCACTTCAATGGTGCGCAACATACCTTCAGCATCTCCGTCTGGAGCAAAAAAATGTTTCAGAATGATGAACAAGCCACCCAATCCCAAAACTGCTAATCCTGAAACACCAAGGCCCATGACTGCACCGCCGGTAAAGGATACGTTGAGTGCTTTGCTAAGGCTTGTTTTAGCTGCTTCAGCTGTGCGCACATTGGCTTTGGTTGCCACTTTCATGCCTATATACCCTGCTGTAGCACTGAAAACGGCACCGATAATAAAAGAAATGGCAATGCTCCAATGGCTACCTGCATTGCTCTGCGCCATGAAGCCCAATAGCAAGGCTACTATGGCTACAAAATAGGCAAGAATCTTCCATTCTGCCTTCAAAAATGCCATAGCACCTTCAGCAATATAGGTGCTGATTTCTTTCATTCTTTCAGAACCGGCATCCTGCTTTGATACCCAGTTGAACTGGATAAGTGTGTAAAGCAGTCCGACAACTCCCATCATGGGAACGAGATAGATCAAATTTTCCATAAACAATTTTAATGCATTTGGTTATTGAACTAAACAGTGTGTTACTGACTTAGGGGCAGCAAAAATAGACAAAAACTGATAAAAAATGAAGGTTTTTTGCTGAATCATTTCTCCCTGAAAGAATAGGATATGCAGGGGAAGATCTTTACTCATCATCATCCGACTGAATACCGTATCCTTTGAAGATTCCTGCAATTTTTTTGGCCTGGTAAATGCTTCTGTTGAACTTGTTTCCCAGGACAATAATGGCAGTAGAATCCTCCGGTAGTCTGCTGAAAACGGTATTGTTTCCATGCCACCATCCATTGTGATAGATGATTTTCTTTCCAGTTGGCATTTCAACGAGTCTCCAGCCCAAACCATAGTTGCGCGTACCTCTTCTTTCATGACTGTACCCCTTAAAAGCCTCTTCGAGGGTCTTTTCAGAGAAAAGTTGATTTTTTGAAAGTGCAAAATCCCATTTCATCATGTCTCTTGGCGTGCTGTAGATGTTTTTATCACCATAAACGGCATCAAGAAACATCATCGGCTCTCTTTGGTTGTTGAATTTATAGGAAGGAAGGACCGTTTCTGCCATGTCTACAGCATAAACGAAACTATTTTTCATGCCAAGGGGCTTGAAAAATATATTATCCAAGTAGGCCGAAAAACTAAGCTGACTCACTTTTTCAACAATCAAGGCCAAAAGTGCATAATTGGTATTACAGTAATCAAAATAGGCGTTGGCCTTGCTAGGTTTAAGTTTATTGGCATTGTCAATCAATAATTGTAAAATATCAGTGTTGGTAACAAAACGATGCGTATCCCAACCCAATTTTTCAACAAAATGAACATAATTGGGCAATCCGCTGCGGTGACTGAGCAGGTTCCTTATCGTAATCAATGGATATGGAAAGTTTTCGAGGTATTTTGCTACAGGATCATCCAGCAGTAATGAGGCATTTTCCCATAGTTTTAGAATGGCCATGGCGGTGAATGTCTTCGAAACAGAGGCCAGGTGAAAAGCAGTATTAGAGTCAATGGGCTCACCACTCAATACGTTTTGAAGTCCATGGTAGTTTTCAAAGATAATTTTTCCATTCCTGGCAACAAGAATGGCGCCATTGAATCTTGAGCGAAGCAATGTTTGGTCAAAAAAATGCTGGCTTGAGTTTCTGAGTTCATGGTCTATTGCTGTGAATGCAATATTGGTAGCCACATTGATGGATGGATTAGATTCTCTCAGACCGGCTGGGCTTTGCTTTTTGTATTGATCAAAACAATAAAAAAGGGCCGAAAAGGAGATAAACAATATAAAGAACAGTTTAAGTTTCTGCATTGCTGTGCTTAAATTGGAAACGGGACAATAAGTTGCTAAATTCGTTTAAATCTACAGTTTTAAAAAATGGTTAGTCAAAATAAAACCAGTTACCCCAAAGATAAGATCAAGATCTTGATGCTCGAAAGTATAAGTGATGCTGCCATCAAAGTTTTCAAGGATGCAGGCTATGCGGACATCAAAAAAATTTCTGGAGCCCTTTCTGAAGAGCAGTTGATCAATGAGATCAAACAGGTTCACATGGTAGGAATCAGGTCAAAAACACAGATTACTGAAAAGGTTTTGCAGCATGCTGAAAAACTTCAGGCAATTGGTTGTTTTTGTATTGGTACCAACCAAGTAAACCTTCAAGCAGCCCGAAAAAAAGGAATAGTTGTTTTTAATGCTCCATATAGCAATACCCGATCAGTGGCTGAATTGGTCATCGGAGCCTCAATCATCCTTATCAGGAAAATTCTGGATAAAAACAAAGCTGCCCATGAAGGACAATGGAACAAGGATGCCAAAGGAAGTTTTGAAATAAGGGGTAAAACCTTGGGAATCATTGGCTATGGCAATATTGGTTCACAGGTAAGCATTCTTGCAGAGTCATTAGGAATGAAAGTTATATTTTATGACAATGTAACCAAGTTACCCCTCGGTAATGCAGAATCCAGAAAGACACTCAAGGAAGTTGTTTCAAAGGCTGATATCATTACCCTGCATATTCCTGAAACCCAACAGACCAAAAATCTGATAAATAAAACATTGCTCAAGCATTTTAAAAAAGGTTCAATCCTGATCAATTTTGCAAGGGGAGAAGTAGTAGATCTTGATGCTTTGGCCACAGCCCTCACAGACGGACATTTGTCAGGCGCTGCCATTGATGTTTTTCCTGTTGAACCTGAGAAGAACGGAGATCCTTTTTCATCACCCCTTCAACACATCCCTAATGTACTCCTCACTCCTCATGTTGGTGGATCTACAGAGGAAGCTCAACACAATATAGGCGAAGATGTAAGTGCCAAATTGTTACAATACCTTGAAATGGGTGCCACCACCGGATCACATACCGTTCCTGAATTAAGCCTTTCCCCGCAAGAAGGGACACACCGCATTTTGCATATTCATACCAATGTTCCTGGCGTTTTGTCTGAAATCAACACTACATTGTCTGAAAATAAAATCAATGTACTTGGTCAATACCTAAAAACCAATGACGAGATTGGCTATGTAGTCTTGGATATCGATAAGAAACTATCCAAAAATGCGGTTGAGTTGCTTAGAAAAGTCAAAGGTTCCCTTAAAGTAAGGCTCTTATATTGATTGTATGATTGGTAATCATATCTTATCCCAGTTTTTTTCTGATGCAGATGATTATAACATTGCCTTGTTTGGCAATGGACTTATCCATAAAACATATACAGTATCAACAGGATTTTCACCTGAGTACATCCTGCAAGAAGTCAATACATCAGTCTTTAAAACCCCATTGGATATTGCCTCCAATCTTGAAGCGTTATCCAATTTTCTTGAACGCAATGAGAAGGAAGTATTTTACCCAACGCCATTGTCTACAATAATTGGAGAGCCATATGCCATCGAATCTGGTTCATTTTTCAGGCTAACCCCTTTTGTCAAGGGAACCCATACTGTTGATGCATGCTCCACGGCTGAGCAAGCCTATGAAGCTGCACTTCAATTTGGAAAGTTCACTGCAGCATTTAAAGGTATGGATGTGAGCATACTCAAACCCACCATTCCGCGATTTCATGACCTATCCTTCAGGTGGGAACAGTTTACAGAAGCAATGCAGCATGGGAACAAGGACAGGATTCAACATGCCGCTAAACTAATTGAGCAGATTCAACATGATTTAAAAATTGTCACGAGATACCAATCTATTGTATCATCATCCCAATTCTTACAACGCGTCACCCACCATGATTCAAAAATTACCAATGTTTTGCTGAATGAAATGGGTAAAGGGGTTTGTGTGATTGATCTTGACACCGTTATGTCTGGGCTATTGATCAGTGATCTGGGTGACATGTTCAGGACTTATCTTTCCCCGGGCAATGAGGAAGAGACAGATCTCTCGAAAGTATTTGTGAGACCTGATTTTTACAAGGCCATCATTGCCGGATACCTAGAAAACATGAAAGACCTGTTGAACAAGGAAGAATTGGACGCTATCAATTATGCCGGACAGTTCATGATCTATATGCAGGCCCTGAGGTTTTTAACCGATTTTCTGAACGATGATACCTATTATGGTATAAAATATCCACTGAACAATTACAGCAGAACCATCAATCAATTGGCATTGCTTGACCATTATAAGGCTGTCACGCTGTAGTAGCTATTCTGCTTTCTTGGTAAAGAGGGTATCCGTAATGACCGATTTCATTGAATCGCCAAAGTAGAGTTTAGCATTGCTTTTCGTTGATTCCAATGCAAGCCTTTCTTCCGCTGTTATTTTAGTTCCCTGAACATAAATCATATTCAATTTCGGGAGGTTCATCAGGTTTTTTATACCACTGGCAGTTGCTTTTGTCCCTACAATGTTCAGGTATTCAATATTATTCAATGCCGTAACCTGCTTCAATGCGTTGTCAGCAATCCCTGTATGATCCAACCAAAGCTTCTCAAGGTTTTTGAATTTGCTGAGATTATTTAGGTCATTGTCCTGTAATGCTGAAAATGATAATTTCAATTCTATAACATGCTCACTGTTTTCAGCAGCTAAAGCCAACGCTTCTTTTAATGAAATTTCTATATTGTATCCAGTCAGTCTAATGTGATTGTCATCTGAAGCAACCTGTGAGACAACCCATCCCATTTTTTCAAGCTTTTCCTGCCTTTTCTCATCAAGTGGTTCAATGGGCTCCCTTGTTTTTATAGGCGCCTTTACCTGTTTTTGGTTTTCTTCTTTGAAGGAAGCCAATGCCTTGATCACTTTTGCATCTGGGGTCATGGCTGCAACAGACTTGTCAAAAGAAGCCCCAGCATTGATCCACCATTGGAAAATAACCAATTCAGCAGCTGTGAGCTGTGTTTTTTCTTTCGGGGGCATGTGGTGCTCGTCAATATCATCCAACAAAATTCTTTTGATCAATTCCCCGTTGGCAGGATTTAAGGTATTGATCAAATTGCCATTTTTCCCGCCTGCTTTTATCCAGCCAATGTCATCCAGGCGTAATTTTCCTTTTTGTTTCTCACTGCCGTGGCATTGAACACATTTTTGGTTCAGTGTATACTGAACGAGGTCTTTGTAAACTACAGCTTGATTGATGTCTTTGATGTTCAATTGCGTTTCGGTGGTCGTTTGTGTCTCACCAATTCCTTCAGTCAAAAATCCTTCGCCATGCGTAAGTGAACCACCCTGGTGGCCAGTCCAGGCCAACATAGTGAGCAACAATAAAAGTGTATAGGTATGGGCAAGCCGTTTGGCCATCAATTTTTTCCGCAAGAAAAAATAAGCAGTGAAAAGGGCAGTGGTTCCAATGGCAGTCCACTGGTGATTATTCACCAAATCCTGGTTGTTGCTCCCTTCCAGAGAAAGGGTATATCCTGTGACAAGGGAAAGGATCGCCGAGAGAATTCCTATTCCCAGGATTAATCGAATCGAAGTAGATAGGTATGCAAACTTCTCAAACCTCGTTAGTCCATCCATGACAATTACCAATACAAAAATACCAATGGGTAAATGCACCAAAATGGGATGAAAACGGCCAATCAATTCTATCAGGTTCATGCGATTTTTTTAGCTGTATCTTTTTCTAAGTGTTTCCATCATATACTTGTTGATGGCCCACTGGTCAGCAACAGGTTGCCCCGAATAGGGAAGGGTCTGCAGGTAATTGGGTGGACCAAATTCCGTGAGTATTGTGACAGTTTGGCCTTCTGCTTTTTTTCTTGCAATAACCTTATCCCACCAATCAAAGTGTGCTTTTACCTCATTCTTCCATTCTGGTGCACGGGGGTCATTTACTTGTGGACCTTCAGCATGACCTATCCTTGCATGAATATGGTGTGTTCTTGACAATGCAGCCTCAACATTGATGGGCTGATCTCCCAACAAACTCTCATGAACATTGCACCAGTGAGAGATATCAAGGGTTAATTTCAATTCTTTAAACCGGTCTATGAAAATCTTTGAGATATGCGCAGCAAAAAGCATCCTGCCCCGGTGTGTTTCATGGTAGATGGGCACGCCCGATGCAGCAGATTGTTTAATGGTCATGGCCAGCATCTCTGCATTGTCATCAACACTGAAATAGT
Source organism: Chitinophagaceae bacterium (assembly GCA_947442625.1). Classification (GTDB taxonomy): domain Bacteria; phylum Bacteroidota; class Bacteroidia; order Chitinophagales; family Chitinophagaceae; genus Pollutibacter. Next base: position 1,061 of record CANEWJ010000044.1, on the reverse strand, counting down.
CTTTGCCTGAATGACAATTGATATAAAGGGGTTTCAAAGAAATGGCTCTTTCTATGGCATCAGAAAACTGTTTTTTATGCAATGTGGGATTGGCATCATGTCCGCCTGCCAACAACCCCAATTGTAATCCGGCATTATTTACTGCTTCGCTCAATGCTTTCATCTCAGCAGCAGAACCGGGAACCCATACCTCAATGCCATCGTAGCCATCTTTTTTGGCTGCAGCACAGAATTCCACAAGATTTCCATTGAATCCCCAGTTGGTTGCCATGATGATCAAACTTGAGGCGGGCAACTTAACTACAGGAGTTGCAAACGCATCCAATTCTGCATATAGCAGTGATCCTGCCATCAATGATCCAGTCTTTAGAAAATTTCTTCTGTTGTTCATGGGTTGATTTAAGCGATGATGGGGTCGATGGGTTTTCCAAACACGTCTGTAAGCCGGAATGGCCTTCCCTGGAATTGATAGGTCAGTTGCTCATGGTCAAAACCAAGCTGTTTCAATATGGTGGCCTGGATATCATAAACAGAAACTTTTCCCTCAATGGCGTTGTAACCGATTGGGTCTGTTTCTCCATAACTGAAGCCGCCTTTGATTCCGCCACCTGCCATCCACATGCTGAAGGCATCAGAGTGATGATCTCGTCCTTTGAAACTGTTTTGTTTGCCATCCCGGTTTTCTTGCATCGGTGTTCTTCCAAACTCTCCACCCCAAACCACCAGCGTTTCTTCGAGCAAACCCCTTTGCTTCAAATCCAGGAGCAAAGCAGAAACAGCCTTATCCGTTTGCAAACATTTGCCAATGAATCCTTTGTCAAGCGCAGTGTCTTCACCCGTGCCATGGCTATCCCATCCCCAATCGAAAAGTTGAACAAAGCGAACACCTTTTTCTACCAGTTTTCTGGCAAGCAGGGCATTGTTGGCAAAAGACTCTTCACCAGGTTTTGTACCATACATTTCATGAATATACGCCGGTTCATCAGCGATGCTCATGACATCTGGCACAGCAATCTGCATTTTGAAAGCCATCTCGTATTGAGAAATCCTCGCTAAAATTT
>CANEWJ010000043.1 GCA_947442625.1 Chitinophagaceae bacterium | reverse complement strand
TGGCGATTGACTCTATCAACCAATCGGGCCCAAAGGTCAGCATGGAAGTGTTTGACATCCAAAGCAAGACCGGCTCCATTGCTTATCTACTCAACAACAAAACATTCGACTCACTGGATATCATCATTGCTCATGCAAGCGGGAGTGATTACCTGGAACTGGCCCAGATCGCCAAAGATAAAAACATACCCATGGTCAGTGCCACCTATCCCAATGATGGCGGCATCAGGGAAAGCCCCATGGTATTCATTGCCAATCCAAAAATCAACTCACATATCCAGGTCATCCATAACCAGCTCTTCAAAAAATGGCCAGATGCCAATGTCATCTGGTTCAAAAGAAGTGGTGTTGCTGATGATAAAATAGAAATCCAGTTCAGGGAACTCAATGCAGCTTCGGCATATAGAAACAAATTCAAAACAGCATTGCTGAATCCAGGATTCAGGATGGAAGACCTGGTTCCATTCCTGGATACCACAAAAACAAACGTACTGATTGCAGGAAGCCTGGATGATAAATTTGCACTCGAGTTTGCCAGGGCCATGTCTACATACCCCAAAAAAGGCATCATTCACGTGATTGGCATGCCTGGTTGGGATGGCATGAAAGAAATTCAGGGAAAAATCTATGCTGGAATCCCCATTTATTATACTACTTCATTCAATATTCCTTCCGGCCATCAGTGGGCAGGGCAGGTTGACGAAAAAATAAAGTCAATTACTGGTGTAAAACCTTCAATATCATTGATCAAGGGATTTGAATTGACGTATTACTTTGCCAACATTTTGTCTGCATACGGCCAAATAAAATCGGAAGGACTGGAAGCAAAACCCTTCAAAGTGCTGAACGATTTCGACTTCAGACCGGTTAAATGGGCACCCATGTCTTCTAGGCCTGATTATTACGAGAACAAGCGCATTTACTTTATTCGACGCCTCAATGGTGTCAGTACGGTGCAGTAGATTAGTCTACCCAATCTGCTACAAAAATATTGGTATCCCTGGTTCCTCCATTGTTTCTGTTTGAGCAGAAAACAACTTTCTTACCATCGGTACTGAACATGGGGAAAGCATCAAAGCCCTTGTCTCGGCTGATTTTTTTCAATCCTGAACCATCTTCGTTCATGGTGTAAAGGTTGAAAGGAAATCCTCTTTTGTATTCATGGTTGGAGGCAAAAATGATGGTTTTGCTGTCCGGCATGTAGGCTGGCGCCCAATTGGCCTGGCCCAGGTGGCTTACCTGCTTGGGGTTGGATCCATCAGCATTGGCAATCCATACCTCCATCCTGGTGGGGGCTACAAGGTTCTCACTGAGCAATTCCCTGTACTCTTTCACTTCTTCTGCACTGGTGGGCCTTGAAGCACGCCAGATGATTTTGGTTCCATCAGGGCTGTACCAGGCACCTCCATCATATCCCAGTTGATTGGTAATTCTTTTGACCAACCCAGATTTCAAATCCATGGTGTAAAGATCAATATCCCCATCCCTGGTAGAGGTGAAAAGCATTGTTTTTCCATCTGGAGAAATGGTTGCTTCAGCATCATAACCTGGTTGATTGGTCAACTGCTTCGTAATCTTTCCATTGAGGTCCGCAACAAAAATATCATATCCTGCATAGAGCGGCCAAATGTACTTGTTGCCATACTTGCTGCGGTCAGGGACAGGTGGGCAGTTGGCATCAGACAGGTGTGTTGAAGCAAAAACAACATGTTTGTTGTCTTTCAAAAACGCGCCACAAGTAGTCCTTCCCTTGCCAGGGCTTACCAGCTTTGGTTCAAACTTTTCACCAACTTTTGTTGGAACCTTACCGATGTAAATCTGATCACAGGGAATGTTTTCTTTGGGGTTGGTTTTCTGAAAAACCAACCACTTGCCATCAAAACTGAAATATGCCTCGGCATTGTCTCCGCCAAATGTGAGCTGTTGGATGTTCTTGAAATGGGACTCATCAGCATATTGGAGGCTGTCTTGGGCGATCAAAGGGTTGAAACCTGTAAACACCAGAACGACGAGACACTGAAAAAAGCTTGTTTTGAGGATGGCCATGGATGTAGTGGTTTGTGGAGACAACGAATTTAACACCTACTCCTTGTTGTTTTATCATTAAACTGTAATAAAACGGCACGATTTCATAATTTTGGGGATGCGCTTTCTGTTTCATTTTTTGGGAATTGCTCTTTTTGCCCTTTTTTACGTGTCTTGCGACGGTAAAAAAAGCAATATTCCCCCATCAAACAGTGTGGCTGCCGATTCCAGTTTACTGCTGTTGGAGAAATATCCTGATTCAGTGGAGCTCATCAACCAAACAGCCTTTAATGCTCTGCAATTGGGCGATACAGGCAAATCCATCCAACTGCTGAGCCAATCCCTTGGTATACACTTGGAACAACCGGAAGTGGAGAACCAGCTCGGATTCCTATTGGCTGCCATAAAAAGCGAACAGGCGCTCTTGATTGCCACTAGGATGACCCACAGTGAAAAAGCGCTGGATGCAGCAAAAGGCCACTACATCAAGGGGCTGTTTTATGCCAATACTGGCAATGACAAGGAAGCTATCAAGTCATTTGACTCCTCCATCATCACCAACTTTACATTCACCGATGCCTATATAGAAAAGGCAATTTCTCTGTATCATTTAAGAGAAATAAACAAGGCCATTGATGCTTTGTCCAAAGCCATGGATCTTGACAGAAAAAATCCTGATGTATACTACTGGCTTGGGCTTTGTCTTGAAGAAAAAAAAGAAAACGAAAAAGCTGCCGCTTTTTTCGAAGAGACCCTGAGGCTTGCCCCAGACCATGAGGGCGCCATCTCATCACTCAACAACTTAAAAAAATAATACCATGCCTATTGTAGCCCCTTCATTTCTTGCTGCTGACTTTCTTCATTTGGAAAAGGCATGCGAAATGGTAAACCAATCTGCAGCAGAGTGGCTTCACCTTGATGTGATGGATGGCCGGTTTGTTCCCAATATCAGCTTTGGCATCCCAGTGATTTCTGCCATCAGCAAGGCCACCACCAAAGTTTGCGATGTTCACCTGATGATTGAAGAACCCGAAAAATATGCAGAAGCCTTCAAAGCGGCAGGTGCCAATGTACTGACTGTTCATGCAGAGGCATGCAGACACTTACACCGTAACTTGCAACAAATCAAAGACCTGGGAATGAAAGCGGGCATAGCCCTGAATCCCCATACACCTATTTCAGCAATTGATGAGGTTTTGGCTGATGCTGACCTTGTATGCATCATGACCGTCAACCCCGGATTTGGAGGTCAAAAATTCATTCATGCCATGCTCAAAAAAGTTGAAAGTTTGAAAGAGTCCATCATCAAAAAAGGGGCGAATACCCTCATTGAAATTGATGGTGGGGTAACGCTGGACAATGCTGCTGCACTGGTAAGGGCCGGGGCAGATGTATTGGTTGCAGGAAACACCGTATTCGCCGCGAACGACCCCATGGCTACCATCGCAGCCTTGAAGGCCATAAGCTAGACAGGTTTCAATGCCTCAATGATCCATATACGTTAAATTTTAGCGAATGGTTTGTTTTCCCACAGTTGTTGATAAGTAAGTTGAGGGATATTCGTCAGCAAAGAATTAAATTTGAATTGAAAGAAAACTCATCAACTAAAAACCAAAAATCCTCCACTTTGACTGAAACCATCATCAACCTCGACTCCATCAATCCCATTGAGTTCTTTGGTGTAAACAATGGGAAACTGGATCTGCTGAAAAAACGATTTCCCCTGTTAAAAATCCTAAGCCGTGGCACACAAATCAAACTAAGCGGGGCACAGGAGCAGATTACAGAAGCCAAAGAAAAAATTGAAACCCTTGTCCAATACCTCGAAAGAAATGGCAATGTCAGCCACAATTATTTTGAACAAATCCTTGGTGGAGACGATGCGGAGGTGGTAGACAATTTTGTTGAAAAGAATCCACACGATGTGCTGGTCTTTGGTCCGAACGGAAAATCAGTTCGTGCTAGAACCCTGAACCAAAAAAAGATGGTGAGCCTGGCAGAAACGAACGATGTGATTTTTGCGATTGGCCCTGCAGGAACAGGAAAAACATATACTGCGGTAGCACTGGCGGTGAGGGCACTGAAAAATAAGATGGTCAAAAAAATCATCCTCACGAGGCCTGCGGTTGAAGCAGGTGAAAGCCTTGGATTTCTTCCAGGAGACCTGAAGGAAAAAATTGACCCCTACCTGAGGCCTTTGTACGATGCCCTGGATGACATGATTCCGGCGGACAAACTGGGCTATTACATGAGCACCAGGGTCATTGAAATCGCGCCACTGGCCTACATGAGGGGAAGAACACTAGACCATGCTTTCATCATCCTGGATGAGGCACAGAACACCACAGACCTTCAAATCAAAATGTTCCTCACACGGATTGGCGCCAATGCAAAGGCCATCATTACTGGAGACCTTTCTCAGGTGGATTTGCCAAAGAACCAAAGAAGTGGGCTGATCAAGGCCTCAAGAATTCTCAAAAACATTGATGGCATTGCCCACATTGAACTGGACGAAGAAGATGTCGTCAGGCACAGGCTGGTTAAAGCCATCATCAAGGCATATGACAAAGAAAATGAACAACATGATGCAGGTTAAATTATTGTCCAGATGGTTTTTTTGCTTGCTCGTTTCAGGATTGGTATTTTCCTGCAATGAACCGGAGGGTTTTACACCGCCCGAGGACCCTTTGGACGCAGGCAGGGAATTTGTGCGTGCAGTACTGGATGGTAACTACGAAAAAGCCAACCTTTATCTGCTCAATGACCCAGAGGACATTGAATTGTTCGGGCGTTACCAGGCCTACATGAAAAAGCAGCCCCAAAAGGAAAAGCTCCAATTGAAATCGGCTTCTATCATCATCAACAAGGTTGAAAACCAAAATGACAGTGTTAGTATCATTAGTTTCTCTAATTCCTATTCCATGAAACCCATGGACCTCAAGGTTGTCAGGAGTGAAAAAAACTGGAAAGTTGATTTCAAGTATACGTTTTCGGGAAATCTTCCGCTTGAATGATTGACCTGAAAAACATATTGCTCGTTTTAGTGGGAAGTGCAGCCGGTGGATCAGCACGTTATATCACCGCTTTGATGATCCAGTCAAAAAACAGCACCCAATTCCCAATGGGAACTTTTCTGATCAACCTGATAGGGTGCTTTATCATTGGCATGGTCTATGCTGTTGCTGCCCGCAACGCCAGCACAGGATCCGATATCAAGCTTTTGCTTGCAACAGGATTTTGTGGCGGATTCACTACCTTTTCAGCCTTTGCTTTTGAAAACCTTGAACTATTCAAATCAGGCATGCACCTGACGGCACTCACTTACATCATCCTATCTGTAGTCCTTGGCCTCCTGGCGGTTGTCCTCGGCGCATACCTGATCAAATAAAATGGAATCCAAAAAATCGACAATGGAAACAATCATATACCTGATCCTGATTGGATTGGCTGCTGGATTCTTGGGTGGGATGGTTGGCATAGGCGGGGGTGTCATCATTGTTCCAGCGCTGGTGCTGCTCCTCGGGCTCAGCCAACACCAGTCACAAGGGATTTCCCTGGCCATGTTGTTATTCCCCGTGGGCATACTTGGTGTAATAAACTATTACAAAAAAGGGCATGTTGATTTTAAATATGCCGGACTGCTGGCTGTTGGTTTTTTAGTCGGCAGCTATCTTGGCAGTAAGTTTTCACTCAGCCTGCCACAAGACACCGTGAAAAAAGTTTTTGCCGTGGTGATGATCCTGCTTGCACTCAAACTTCTTTTCGCTGGAAAAAAATAATATGCAATCCCTTCATTTTTGCATCTCTATATTAACGCAACTGTGAAGATTTGAAGCATCTCCATAACACATATACTGACCCTGAGCTGTTGCAGCAATTCAGGAAAACTGCAGACAGCCAATGGCTTGGATGGCTGTTTGAACGTTACTGCCTTCTTGTATTCGGTGTTTGCATGAAATACCTGCGCAATGCAACAGAAGCGCAGGATGCCACCCAGCATGTATTTGAGAAGGCATTAGGAGAAGTAGGCAAATACGAGATTCCATTTTTCAAAAGCTGGATCTACAGCGTGGCCAAGAATCATTGTCTGATGCAGTTGAGGAGCAGGTCTTCAAAACCTGGCACTACAGATGAACTACCTGAAGAAACCAGTGCCGACCTGCAGACAGACCAAGAGCTAAAGATGAAAGAACTGCTGATGGAAGAACAATCATCGCACCTCAAAGCAGCATTGAATGAGCTCAGCCAAGAACAAAAGAGCTGCGTTCAAATGTTCTACTTGGAGAAATTATCCTACCACGACATTGAAACCAGGACTGGCTTTTCATTTTCACAAGTAAAAAGCCATATCCAAAATGGAAAAAGAAACCTGAGAATCATTCTCGAAAAAAAAATCAGGGAACATGTCAAATAAAAAACATCATATCCCGACAGACAAATCAGTTCCAGACAATACAATTGTTTTGGAATACCTCAACAATGACTTGGGCGATGACGCAAAAAGACAACTGGAGGAGATGCTCACAGAGGATGAACTGCTGGGTGATGCAATGGAGGGTCTGAAACAACTGAAGGATGGGAATGAGGCAGCCGCCATCAGCAGCCAGCTCAACAGAATGATCAATGAAAAAATCAGAAAAAGGAGGAAAGTCAGAATGAAATCTATTTCATTTCCACTGTGGATTATCTTACTCATCACTACCCTGCTCCTGCTCATGCTGGCAGGATATGTGATCATCAGCAAACTTCCCTAACAATAGACCTTACTGGTACTGAATGTACATGGGAGCAGGCTTCAATGCCAGCAATTCTTTTGGCGTCAACATCCGGTGGGGCGGCTCTTTCAGGTCATTCTTGTAAAACAACTTAAACCCAGTAAACTGCAAGGGCTCTGCAAACACAAATTGTTTATAGGTATTGATCTTTCTTGCAGGCGCTCCCCATCCATCCATATCAACCACCAATTGAACCTCAGGTTGTATGCGAATAGCCTTGTAGTCTTTGACCATTCCCTGGGTAAATCGGTGAATGACCAGCACCTTGGGTGGAAGATCATATTTCAATACAAGATCAGCAAGGTACTGGCTGGCAAAGTTGATATCGACAGCATCAAAACTTCCAATAACCGAACCAGGTTTTTGACCGCCCTTCATCGAAAATTCAGGGTCGATGCCAAGATGTACCCGCGGGTGTTTTAAGTATTTTTCCAACATGGGGATTTCTTCCCTAAGGGTACTGAGTCCCACCTGAATATCCAAAAAAACGATTGCATTGATTTCTTCTGCCATGGCCATCACCTTGTCTATCTGGGCATTGGGCATCCGAAGCCTATACTTTCCTGAAACCCCTGGATCATTTTGGGCTGTAGTTACAACATAATGCAAGGCAGGTACCACGGGTGTAGAGGGATCAGCCTTTTCCCAGGCAGCCACCTCTCCTTTTAATTTAGCAAACATTTGAGGCTTGGGAAGCTCTCCAAGAATACCCATGCGGGTGGAATATAAATTGCCATAATAGGCAATGATGCGGCTCATTGGAAGAATGGCACCAGGCTTTGGATAATGATCCTTGAATTTCCATTTTGCTGAACTGTCGCCATTGGCCATGGCCATCATTTTCTTTTTATAAGCTATAGAATCCAGTATAGGCTTAGGATTTGGCGTCACCACCTTCTTTTCGGTCTTTATGACAGCAGCCGGCACTGAGGAGTCAGACTGGGCATTCCCACAACCGGAAATCAGGATGAAAAGGGTGAAGCTGAGCAATAATTGAAATCTGCGAGATGCTTTCATGGGAATTTATTGTGGCATAAAATTAGCAAAGAATATGCACAGGCTTCTTAATAATTGTCAGGGATGCGAATTAGCTTACCTTTGCATGAACTACAAACCAGCGTATATTGGACTTTTCTTCTTTTAATTTTCACGAATCCCTTGCAGAGAGCATTGAATCCAGCGGCTACAAAAAAGCCACCCTCATACAGGAAAAAGCCATCCCGGTCATCATGGATGGAAAAGATATCATCGCCTCTGCACAAACAGGCACAGGAAAAACAGCGGCATTTCTTTTGCCCATTTTGCACAAGCTCATGTCTGAAATGCATACTGACATTGAGGTTCATGCACTCATCATGGTTCCCACCAGGGAATTGGCCATTCAAATCAGCAGCCACCTTGATGGATTGACCTATTTTTCTTCCATCAGTTCCATTGCCATCTATGGAGGTGGAGATGGAGGAAGTTTTGTAAGGGAAAAACAGGCCCTTTCAACAGGAGTTGACATTGTGGTAGCCACCCCAGGAAAGCTGATCTCTCACCTCAACATGGGGTATGTAAAAATGAAGGAGCTCAAGTACCTGATCCTTGATGAAGCAGACCGCATGCTCGACATGGGATTTCATGATGACATCATGAAAATCATCTCATTTCTGCCTGCCAAAAGACAGACCCTCATGTTTTCAGCCACCATGCCACCAAGGATCCTGCAGTTGGCAAAATCCATCCTGCATGAGCCGGTGGAAGTAAGTGTTGCCTTGTCCAAACCGCCTGAAAGCATCAAGCAACAGGCCTATATTGTTTATGACACACAGAAGATTCCCGTCATTCAACACATCCTTGCCGAGAAAGAGTACAAATCTGTATTGATCTTCTGTTCAAAAAAACAAACGGTAAAGCAACTGGCTGCACAATTGCAGCGGATGAAATACAATGCCAAAGACATTCAATCTGATCTGGACCAAAGCCAGCGCGAGGATGTTTTGCTGGAGTTTTCCTCCAAAAGGCTTCCAATCCTGATTGCAACTGATATCCTGAGCCGTGGTATCCATATTGACAACATTGAATTGGTCATCAATTATGATGTGCCATCGGATGGTGAAGACTATGTGCACCGCATAGGCAGAACAGCAAGAGCAGAGACAAAAGGTGCTGCCATGACTTTTGTAAACAACGATGACCAACACAAATTCCAACGCATTGAAAAGCTGATTGGTAAAATCGTCGACAAAGTTGAACTGCCTGCAGCATTGGGCAAAGGTCCTTCCTACGAGGTTTCATCTTCCCGAAACAGGGGTCCCAAAAAAGATATGCCAAAGCCGAATGGGCAAAAGCCCAGGCCACAGGCTCCCCCAGCGGCGCCAAGGCCTGCCGGTGGCCTTAAAATTGAAAAAAGGGTTCAATAAATCCATTGAACCCCATCTCAGACTGAATTCGACCATCAAACAACTTGCTGGGCTTTTTCGTTCCTGAATACAACAACCCCATCAAAAACATCCACAAAAACAGGCTTTGTTTTGTCGATGTCGCCAGCCAGGATTCTTTTGGACAATTGGTTGACAATTTCTTTTTGAATCAATCGCTTTAATGGCCTTGCACCAAATTGTGGGTCGTATCCGTTTTCTGCCAGGAAATCAAGTGCATATGGGGTGAAATGCAGTTCAATTCCTGCATCCATCACCAAATGCTGGAGTCCTTTCAGTTGTATTTCAATGATCTTCCTTACCTCTTTTCTGTTCAAAGGCTGGAACATGATGATCTCGTCTACCCTGTTTAAAAATTCGGGGCGGATGGTTTGGCGAAGCAAATTCATCACATCAGTTCTTGCGCGTTCTGCGGCCTTTTCCATTTCTCCAGGTACAGCCTTGTCATAAGCATCCTGAATGAGATGGCTTCCTATATTGCTGGTCATGATGATGATGGTGTTTTTGAAATTCACCACACGCCCCTTGTTGTCGGTCAATCGACCATCATCCAACACTTGCAAAAGAACGTTCCAAACATCAGGGTGTGCTTTTTCAATTTCATCCAGGAGTACAACACTGTATGGTTTTCTCCTCACAGATTCAGTCAACTGACCACCCTCATCATATCCAACATAGCCTGGAGGAGCACCCACCAAACGGGACACAGTATGTTTTTCCTGGTACTCACTCATATCAATGCGGGTCATCATGCTCTCATCGTCAAACAGGTATTCCGCAAGGGTTTTGGCCAGCTCTGTTTTACCAACACCTGTTGTACCCAAAAAGATGAATGACCCGATGGGTCTGCGGGGATCCTGCAAACCTGCCCGGCTCCGCCGGATGGCATCTGCAACGGCAGTAATGGCCTCTTCCTGCCCTACCACCCGCTCATGCAGGTGTTCTTCCAACTGCAAGAGTTTTTCCCGGTCTCCCTGCATCATCTTGGCCACAGGGATGCCCGTTGCCTTGGCAACATTTTGTGCAATATCTTCAGCATCTACTTCTTCCTTCAACAATCTTTTTTCTCCGGTTTTGGCCAACTCTTCCGATAGCAAAACAATCTCCTCTTCTTTCTGCTTCACTTTGCCGTAGCGGATTTCTGCAACCGTACCATAATCACCCTCCCGTTCTGCTTTTTCCGCCTGGAGTTTTAGCCTTTCAATTTCAGCCTTGGCCGTCTGCACTTTTTCAACAAGTTCCTTCTCCTCTTTCCATTTGGCTTTTAGGGTATCCCTTTCAACAGCAAGGTTGGCCAACTCCGTATTGAGTTCTTTCATCTTCACATCATCATTCTCTCTTTTGATCGCCTCACGTTCAATTTCAAGTTGCCTGATCTGGCGCTCGAGCTTGTCCAGTTCCTCTGGCATTGAATTCATTTCAAGCCGCAGCTTGGCAGCACTTTCATCAATGAGGTCAATGGCCTTGTCTGGCAAAAAACGGTCTGTAATGTACCTGTTAGACAATTCTACAGCAGCAATGATCGCTTCGTCCTTGATGCGCACATGGTGATGGGTTTCATACCTGTCCTTGAGCCCTCTCAAAATAGAAACAGCATCTTCAACACTGGGTTCCTCGATCATCACTTTCTGGAACCTTCTTTCCAGCGCCTTGTCTTTTTCGAAATACTTCTGGTATTCATTAAGCGTGGTTGCTCCAATGGCCCTGAGTTCTCCCCTTGCCAGTGCAGGCTTGAGAATATTGGCAGCATCCATGGCACCGTCTCCCCCTCCTGCACCAACGAGCGTATGAATTTCATCAATGAACAACAGGATCTCTCCATCGCTGTTGGCCACTTCCTTTACAACGCCTTTCAGCCTTTCCTCAAACTCTCCTTTGTATTTTGCCCCTGCTATCAGTTGCCCCATGTCAAGGGCATAGATCAATTTGTTTTTAAGGTTATCGGGCACATCGCCATTGACAATACGCATGGCCAGTCCTTCTGCAATAGCCGTCTTTCCCACACCTGGCTCACCCACAAGAATAGGATTGTTTTTTGAACGCCTGGTGAGGATGTGAAGGGTTCTTCTGATCTCTTCATCCCTTCCAATCACCGGATCCAGCTTGCCTTGGCGGGCCATCTCAATCAGGTTTTTGGCATATTTGTTTAATGCATTGTATTGTGTTTCCTGGGTCTGGCTTTTTACTTTCTCCCCCTTTCTGAGTTCCTTGATGGCCTGCATAAGACCAGGTTCTGTCAGGCCAGCTTCCTTGAGCAATTTAGCCACTGGATCATTTCCTGTGAGCAATGCCAGCATCAGGTGTTCCGGTGTCACAAACTCATCTCCAAACTTTCCTAGGAGAGAACCTGCCCGCAACAAGGCATTGTTGGCTTCTCTGCTCAATGTTTGCCCAGGCTCATCTTGAGATTTAGGCAATTTTGCCAATGCTTCCTTTAACTTTGTGTTGAGGACCTGCATGGATACATTGTTCTTTTTGAGCAGGTATTCAACAGGTGAGTTCTTTTGTTCCAATAAACCTTGAAGCAGATGATCCGTCTCAATATTCGGATTGCCTGCGTTGAATGCCGCTTGTTGTGCAGATTGCACCACTTCGGATGCTTGTATGGTAAAGTTGTTTAAATTCATGTCTGGGATTTTAATGTTAACGTCAAATCATTCACCACATATAAAAACAGGTAATTATGACAGCCCTTTTCAATAGAACATGTCGCAAATGCAGTCTGGCACTGATTTTCCTGCTATTCTTGCAGTCGAGTCAAGGCCAAACAGACTTCAGTGGATTGAATGCAATAATAAAGCGGAATGAGAAGATACTGGGCAAAGAGTATGTGGTGGTTATCCAAAAAGCAGGAAAAAACATTTTCCTGAAGGAGTCTGAAGAATTCAAACTTAAAACGCCTGGCTCCATCGCCAGTTCAAGCAAATGGCTCACCACTGCCATGGTCATGGTTTTGGTGGATGAAGGCAAAATCAACCTGGACGATCCAGTTACAAAGTATATTCCTGTATTTGCAAAATACATGAAGGGATACATCACCATCAGGCATTGTCTTTCCCATACAACAGGGCTGGATACAGAACCAGTGGGTCTTTTGAAGATCGCGCAAAAATCCAAGTTTTCCAGCCTGGAAGAAGAAGTCAACTATTTTGCAACAAAAAAACTGATTGTTGACAATCCTGGTGATGCATTCGCCTATGGTGGCATCGGCATCAATATTGCAGGCAGGGTGATTGAAGTGGTTACCAAGAAAACATTTGACAGGGTAATTACTGAAAAGTTGTTTCGCCCCATGGGCATGCGTACTGCCACCTTCTACAACGAGAATGGCAATGCGCCCAATCCTTCGGGAGGCGCCGTCTGCTCTGCACTTGACTACCTCAACTTCATGCAAATGTTGCTCAACAAAGGGACATTCAACAACAAGCGCATCCTCAGTGAAAAAGCTGTCCAGGAGATGCTGACCATTCAATTCCCAGAACTGAAAGTGCGGTATACACCTGAGTTGGCCAAGGGTTTCAAATATGCATTGGGAAGTTGGGTACAGGAAAGGGATGAGGCAGAAAAGGGATTTGTATTTTCATGCCCAGGCATGTTGGGGACCTGGCCATGGATCGATACCAAGAGAAACTATGTTGGTATCGTATTTTCAAAAGAGTTGATCATTGGCCAGAAAAAAGAACTTTCAATTCAAATCCAAGAAGCTGCTGACACAGCGCTGGATCAATAAGGAATGCTTCCATGATTTCACCCAAGGAAAGTGCCGACATCATCAAAAGCATTGCTGCAGCAATTGGATTTGATGATTGTGGCATTGCAAAAGCAATGCGCCTGGATGATGATGCGCGCCGGTTGGAAAACTGGCTCAACAAAGGGCTGCACGGGGAAATGAAGTACATGGAAAACCATTTTGAACTGAGGACAGACCCTACCAAACTGGTCCCAGGTGCAGCATCCGTCATCACGTTGCTCTTCAATTATTTTCCGGAACAACACCAGGATGACGGTGTCCCCAAAATTGCAAAATACGCCTACGGCAAAGATTATCACCTGGTCATTCGCGATAAACTGCATGCATTTCTCTACCAGATCAGAGAAAGGCTTGGTCAGGTAGAAGGGCGTGGATTTGTTGACGCTGCACCAGTGCTGGAAAGAAGCTGGGCCATGCAGAGTGGATTGGGATGGATTGGGAAAAATGGAAACCTGATCAACACGAAAAAAGGGTCTTTTTTCTTCCTGGCCACCCTGATTACAGACCTGGTTTTGGCACCAGACCTTCCCTATCACCAGGACTATTGTGGTTCTTGCACCAGGTGCATTGATGCATGCCCAACAGAAGCCATTCTGCCCAACAAAACATTGAATGCTTCCCAATGCATCTCTTACTTTACCATTGAATTGAAATCAGCCAACCTTCCGGAAGAATTGCAGCAAAAAGCAAATAACTGGGTGTTTGGCTGCGATATTTGTCAGGATGTTTGCCCATGGAACAGGTTCAGCAAACCCCATCAACACGCTGAATTGGAGCCAATGGATGAGGTCTTGGCCTTTTCCATCAACGACTGGCTATCGCTTGATAAACCATCCTTCAATACATTGTTCAAGAACTCTCCCATCAAAAGGAGCAAATGGGAAGGCATGCAAAGAAACCTCAGCTTGTTCAGTAAAAAATTGCTTTGATTGAGCGCGCAAAAACTTTCAAGATTGCTTTACTCCCACTTGAACACCTTAATGGCAACTGCATAAACCAGAATCCCCCAAATCAGCAGGTATTGTAACTGGGGCCAACAATCATTCAAATGGGCGCCTTCAAAAGCAACATTACGCATGGCCTGGTTGAGGTGTGTCAACGGAAGAATCTTGCACAAGGGCTGAAGCCATGCAGGAAAATTTTCTACAGGAAAAAATGTACCTGCCAGCAGAAACTGTGGCAGGGTAACCAGGTTGGCAAAAGGAGGTATGGTGCTTTCACTGCTGGCCAATCCACTCACGATGAAACCAAATCCCATGAATACAATCAACCCAATCAAACTCAACACCATCAACTCTATGAAGGTAACCATGCCATTCACAAGGGTAAACTTGAAGGCAAAATGTCCAATGGAAAGAATCACCACTGCGGTGATCATCTGAAACGCTATCCTGCCCAATCCTTCGCCAAAAACGATATAAGTTCTTTTGATGGGTGTTGCAAAAAATCGTTTGAGCACAAGTGTTTGGCGAAGGCTAAAGAAAATGAATGCTACACCAAATACTCCAGCACTCAACAATGAAAAACCAAGCTGGCCAGGCAGAATGAAATCGATGGTCCGGTACTCCCTTCCTGGCAAGGTTTCCTTTTGCATATAGGCATAGCTGGGTCTTTGTGGAAAATTGACAAGATCAAGCTCCGCAATGGCTTGCTGAA
This sequence comes from Chitinophagaceae bacterium, assembly GCA_947442625.1. Lineage (GTDB taxonomy): Bacteria > Bacteroidota > Bacteroidia > Chitinophagales > Chitinophagaceae > Pollutibacter. Next base: position 2,958 of record CANEWJ010000043.1, on the reverse strand, counting down.
TAATGGATTGCAGCAAGCCAATCCTGTCTGCAGCTGCTGTTGACGTTGTAATCTCTACGGCATATTTCGGATAGGCGGCAGGATTGATTTCCCTGATCTTGATGATGGCGGTGATATGCCCTTTTTCCAATTCTTGCCTCGAAATCAGCAAGGGTTGTGAGATAACCTTGAGGTTGGATTTTTCCAACAGCTTTGTGTACAATTCGTTTGCATTGGATGAAGCAGGATCGAAGGTAACTCTGATAACAGGTGTTGTTGAACTGAGAAATCCAAATACAAGGATGAAAATAATGGGAAAAAGAAAACTGAAGATCACCGCAGAAGGGCTTCTGAAAATTGACTTCAAACTGGCTTTTGCAATGGCCAGCATAGCCCTCCACTGGTTGTATTTTCCCTTGGCATTGTTCATGTTCGCTGTTTCTCAGTTTTGGTAAAAATAACTTACTTGATGATAAACGCAAACGGAAGTTGGCTCTTGATTTCCCCTTTTTCTTCCTTCATGGCTTTGATGCGCTTGAAAAGCTGGTAATCTTCCATACCCAATTCTTTTTGAAGGGTTGAACTTGTCAGATTGCTGCTGCCCTTGTCCATAAAATATTCCAATAGGGATTTAGGCTCCGGGTATTTTCTGACCTTGAATTCTTTCATACCAGCCATTTTTGCAGCCTCTGCAATGGCCTCTTCCAGCCCGCCTATCTTGTCTGCCAAACCAAGTTGTATGGCCCTTTTGCCTGTCCAAACCCTGCCTTGGGCGATGCTGTCAATATAGTTGATATCCTTTTTGCGGCCTTCTGCAACCCTGGTTTTGAAATCGAGGTAAATCTGGTCTACCTGACCTTGAATGAATTTCTTTTCATTTTCTGTCAAGGGCCTTGTAACAGAGGGCATGTCTGCATATTCTCCTGTTTTTACACGGTCAAAACTGATGCCCAGCTTGTTGTTCATGAAACTTGAAAAATCTGGAACAATAGAAAACACACCGATTGAACCGGTAATGGTATTGGGCTGAACCATGATTTTATCGGCATTACAAGCAATATAATACCCCCCGCTCGCAGCAACATCACCCATGGACACAACAATTTTTTTGCCTTCTTTGCGGATCAGTTCCAGTTCTCTCCAGATGATCTCACTGGCCAGGCTGCTGCCTCCTGGAGAATTAACCCGCAGCACGATGGCCTTCACAGACTTGTCTAAGCGCAGCTTTCGCAGCAATGCGAGGTATTCATCAGAACCGATCTGGTCTGGTGAGCCTTTACCATAAACAATTTCTCCTTCTGCCAACACCAGTGCAATCTTGTCTTTCGAATAGGCCCCAATAACGCTGACGGCTTTTGAATATTTAGCAAGGCTGATAAAATTGATCTTGTCTGTTTTTCCGATTTTCAAACGCTGCCTGATTTCATCCCTCACCTGATCATCATATTTCAATCCATCCAATAACCCTGCGGCAACAGCTTTCTCAGGCTTATCCAGGGCGAATCGATTGGCATAGGATTTAAGAGAATCAATGCTTTTCTTCCTTGATGATGCAACAACATCAATCATCTCATCATAAACATCATTCAACCAAACACTTGTCTGTTCTTTATTGGCGTCAGACATGGCAGTTGTCCTGAATGGCTCTGTTGCACTTTTGAATTTTCCTGCATAAAAAATCTGTGGCTTGATCTCCAGTTTATCAATCAGGTTTTTGAAGAAAGTATATTCCACAGACATGCCCTGCCATTCAAACATTCCCATGGGATGGCAGTAGACCTTATTGGCCACACTGGACACATAGTATGCTTTTTGTGAAATATAATCTCCATAACCAATGATGAACTTGCCGGTATTTTTGAATGCCATCAATGCTTTACGCAATTCTGAAGAACCTGCAAATCCATTGGCATTGTCCTTGGACAAAAGGTATACTCCATGGATAGATGAATCCTTAGAGGCTTTTTCAATCAACTTGATGGCAGTGTTCAAATCAGGTTGAAGATCATCACCTGTAATCTCTGCAATGGGATCTTCCATGGCTCTGTCGTTATAGGCTTTTGAAAGATCAATCACCAAAACAGATTTTCCTTCAACCGATACTTTTTCAGCGGCAAGAAAAGCCCCTGCAATCCCAAAGAACAACAGAAAGATCAGGCCAAAGAAAATGATCATTGCCAGCAAGGATGCAAAAAAACTTTTGAAAAAACTTTTCACTGCAAATGGGTTTAGAAGGCGAAATTAAAGAACTTTACCCGCCGAAGCGTGATCTATTTATGAAAGAAGTGTATTTATTGATAGGTGGTAATATTGGAGACCGTTTCTTCTTTTTAGGGGAAGCCCAAAGGCTGATTTCCAAAAAATGTGGACCAGTTACCAACAGTTCCGCTGTATATGAAACCGCTGCTTGGGGCAAAGAAGACCAGCCGGCCTTCCTCAACCAGGTATTGGTCATCCATACGGAAATGGGGCCTGTTGCCCTAATGGCAGTCATCTTGGAGATTGAACAACACATGGGAAGATTGCGCAGGGAAAGGAATGGGGAAAGGAATATTGATATTGATATCCTCTATTATGAAAATGAAGTGGTTGAACTGCCAGACCTGACAATTCCCCATCCCAGAATTTACATGCGAAAGTTCGCCTTGATACCCTTGCTGGAGTTGAATGCAACAAAAATTGATCCTGTGCACAACAAAACCATCCAGGAACTGCTCGAAGCATGCCCAGACAGCCTTGAAGTAAGACAATTGTCAAAATGAAGTATACATTCATCACCATTGAAGGAAATATTGGGGCCGGGAAAACAACCCTGGCCAACCTGCTGGCAGAGCGTTTGAACGCCAGGCTCATCCTCGAAGAGTTCGCAGACAATCCTTTTCTGGCCAAGTTTTATGACAACCCTGCGCAATATGCTTTTTCCGTTGAGCTCTTTTTCATGGCAGAACGATACAAACAACAAAAAGACCTGGTAGGGCA
>CANEWJ010000042.1 GCA_947442625.1 Chitinophagaceae bacterium | reverse complement strand
GGATACAGCTCAATGTTTTTTTTGCAGGAAGCAAGGAAAAACACGCCAACCAGGAGGACAGATATAAATGATTTCATATTGCTGTTTTTAATTCGTTGAAGATTAGAAATTGATGTCAATGCCTATCAACAATGTTTTGGGAATTGGGAAGGATCCACGCTGGTATCCATCAATCAACACGGATGAATAGGCGCCGTTGGAGAACCTCCCTTCAGGATTGAGTCCACGGTATCCTTTTGCTGTTTTGAAATAAAGGTTTTGCGCAGAAAAATAAAACCGCATGCTGTTTACCTTCACTTTTTTCATGAAGGCAGCAGGAATGGTATATCCGATGTTCACATCGCGAAGGGAAAAATACGATGCATCTTCAACCACATAATCTGTAAGCATCCAGTTGTATCCAACAGTGGAGAATGGAGTCTTGCCATCGCCAGGAAATTTAGCACTGACCCAACGGTTTTGGTTGTATGTCCTGATTGTTCTTCTTGACTCATTGTAGTTGGGATCACCATTGATCAACTTACCACCCTGAACGCCTTGCAGGGTAAAGCTAACATCAAAGCCCTTGAAACCAAAATTATTGGTCAATCCCCAGGTAAAATCAGGATATGGATTGCCCAGGTCTGTCCGGTCTTCATTGTCAAGTTTGTTGTCTCCATTGACGTCCACCAGTTTCAATCCTCCCGGAACGAAAACATTGCTCATCGAACTGGTCAAGCCACTGGCCAAGGCCTTGTTGATCTGGTCTTGGGAAAGCCAAACACCATCTGTTTTGAATCCAAAGAACTGGACCAATGGATTACCCACCTTGTTCCGGTACACTTCGGTTCTTTCTCCCTGGTTCAGTAAATAGGCTTCTGTTCCCAACTCTATGATGCTGTTTCTATTTTGAGAAAAATTACCAGATGTTGACCACTTGAAATTTTTGGTTTGAATATTTCTTGTTGTCAATTCCAACTCAACGCCCGTATTTCTGAGGCTTCCAATATTGTTCCAAAACTGTGGAACACCCGTAAATGCCATGGCTGATTGTTGGAGCAGGAGCTTATCTGTTTTTGACTTGTACGCATCCATTGTAATGCCGATCCTACCATTGAACAAAGAAACATCCAATCCAAAATTAGATTGATAGGTACTCTCCCAGGTGATGTCAGGGTTGGAGATGATCGTGGATGAGTTGACCAAGCCAGGGAAAGAAGTTCCTGTGCCTGACCCCAGGGAATAGTTGGCGCCATACATCAGATCCAAAAAGGCAAAATCTGAAATGCGGTTGTTACCGGAAATACCATAACTGCCCCTGAACTTGAGATTGGAAAGCCAATCAATGTTGGAAAGGAATTTTTCTTTGGTGGCAATCCATCCCAATGAAATGGAAGGGAATGTTCCCCATTTGTTGCCTGGCCCAAAATAGGAGCTACCATCAGCCCTAAAACTGGCAGAAAGCAAATAGCGGTCATTGTAACTGTAGTTCAAACGCCCTAAATACGACAAAAGGCCAATTTGGTTCTTGGTACCAAAGGTTCCGTTTTTATCCAGCTGGGCGGCACTGTTCAAGGTCCTTATCTGATCACTCGGAAAATCAATGGCCGCAGTCTGTTCCTTGCTAACGGTTGTTTTCTGGGAAGTAAAACCTGCAAGCACATTGAAATCACTTTTTCCTACCGTTTTCACATAATTAAACGTGTTCTCAGAAAGTATATCAATAAATACATTGTTGGTAAAAACGCCGCGGTTGTTGTCTCCATCCCTGTTGGCACTTCTTTGTGAAAAATCCAATCCATTGGCATAATTCACATAAGTACTGGCCAGGGTTTTAAAGGTCAGCCCAGGCAGCAATACAACATTCAAATCGGCAGAAGATTGCAAGCGGTATTCATTGGTAAAATCATCTGTACGTACCACTGCAGATCTGGGATTCTGCTGGGCAGAACCACTGGGATTTACCGTTGTTGCACCCGAAGTCCAATTGGAACCATCCGGCATGGTACCGGAATAAATCAGGCCAGAGAAATGCCTGGGATGTGCATAATCACCAGCCCTGATGCCTGCATACTGAGGATTCCTGCCAACAAATGCTGCTGTTGCTTCATTGTGATAAACTGGCAACCAGGTTGGAAATCTCCAGAAATTGGTGAAATTTTCTGAAGGGACAGAACGCTTGGAAAAAGATGGGTTGAGGTTTAAACTCAATTTAACTTTCTTGCTCAGGTCAACGTCTACCCGTGTTCTTATATTGAATTTTTCATAATTGCTCTTGTACATCATCCCCTCATCACTCTGATAACCTGTTGACAGAAAATACCGCACATCTTTTTTACCCCCTGCAACAGTGAGCATGATGTTTTGAAAAGTGGCAGGCCTCAAAGACTCACCCTGCCAGTCAGTACTTTGTCCGCCCCGAAGGAGGTTTTCAACGACATAGGATGCACGGTCTCCATCAGGAATGGTATTGTTCGCAGGCAATACAGTAGAATCCTTCGCACGCTTGGCCATTTCATCGAAAAGCATTCCGATGTACTCTCCTGTGGTCATGATGTCATACCGTTTGTAATCCTCTTTTTGACCAACAGCATATTTCAACACATATTTGGGCTTGTCTGCAGTTCCTTTTTTGGTGGTAACAATGATTACACCACCGGACCCCCGGGAACCATAAATGGCTGCTGAGGCAGCATCTTTCAGCACTTCAACTGATTCCACGTCTGCCATGTTCAAAAAAGCAAGACCATCTGGAACTGGTTGACCATCAACAACAACCAACGGACTTGATCCGGCATTGATGGAACTGATCCCCCTGATGTTTATTTTAGGGGCGGCTCCTGACTCGGAACTGACGTTTTGTACGGTCAGTCCTGCAACCCTACCCTGAAGGGCCTGGTCCAACCTGGACAGCGGTGCTTCATCCATTCGGTCGTTTTTGTATTTGACAACCGCACCCGTTAAGCTTGATTTTTTTTGCGTACCGTAACCTATCACAACCACTTCCGCCTGTGATACAACCTCTGGCACCATTCTAATGGTAAGGCTCGTATTACCCGATACTGAAATAGATTGTGGAGCGTATCCAACATAGGTAAATACCAAAGTAGATGAAGCCTTGTCGAGAGATATTTCAAACGACCCGTCTGCCTTGGTTAAAATGGCCCCTTTGCTTTTATTGGTGATGATGGATACTCCAGCCAAGGGATCTCCTGTGGATTGGTCGATCACCTTACCCTTGATTTCTTTTTTTTGTGCAAATGTTAATCCTGAACAAATCAGCATCAACAACAACAATAAATACTTTGATTTCATGCGGCTCGTTTTGGTTTTAAAGTTCATGCAAGCGTTTTCTGCCCTACTTTCAAACAGAATGTAGGGATTAATTTAATCAATGGTAATATTAAAGAAAATTGATGAATGTGCTTGAATATGGCAATTAGAAATAAATCAATAAAATCGATTAAATGTATATTTTTTTATACAATTGTTATTTTTATATGCCTATTTTTTGAATTTTTTTTCCGTTAACGTTACCGGTATCGTTACCGGAAACATTACCGGTAAATCTTTGCAACTGGTTAATTTGGGCTAACTTAACAGACAAAATGAACCCAATTCCATTTGTGAGATATGCATAACAAACCCCCAACCATCAAAGACATTGCCCAAAGGCTTCACCTTTCCATTTCAACTGTTTCAAGAGCCTTGCGAAATGCCAGTGACATTAACCCTGAAACCAAGAAAAGTATTCTTCAATTGGCGGAAGACTTGAACTACCAACCCAATCGTTTGGCACTCAGTTTAAGACAGAACCAGACCAATACGATTGGGGTTATTGTGCCCAACCTAGACTATGTAATTTCTACCATGGTAAAGGGCATTGATGAGGCAGCCCTTGAAGCTGGGTTCACTGTTATTGTATGCCAAAGCAATGAATCATTTGGACGGGAGGTGGTGAATACAAGACGCATGTTGAACAGTCTGGTAGATGGATTCATCATATCCATTTCCAGTGAAACAAAATCCAATGAGCATTTCAAGGTGTTGAGTGAAAGGGAAATCCCGTTTGTGGTATTCGACAGGGTCATTCCCGATCTTGTGGCTTCCAGCGTAATCCTTGACAATGAAGAAGGCGGATTCCTTGCTACAGAGCATTTGATTGAGCAGGGGTATACAAAAATTGCCATCCTGGCGGGTCCTCAAACCCTGGGTATCAGCAACAGCAGGCTGGAGGGATATAAAAAGGCATTGAAAAAACACGACCTTAAGCTCGATGATGAATTGGTCATTTACTGTGACTTTAACCAGGATTTTGCTTTTTATGCCACAGAAGAATTATTATCCTCAAAAAAAAGGCCTGATGCCATCTTTACCATCAGCGACCGCATGGCCATAGGGGCCATGCTTGCCATCAAAAAAAAGGGATTGAAAATGCCTGAGGAAATTGGACTGGTAGGGTTCAACAATGAACCATCACTGGCTTTGTTTAATCCCAGCATTTCAAGTGTAGAACAACCATCCTTTGAAATTGGCAAACTTGCCGGCAAAATATTCATAGAACAGTTTTTGAACAATGACTTTTCCAGTCAAAAAGAGGTCATCCTAAAACCAAAATTAGTCATCAGAGAATCATCTGTCCGCCTGACAAGAAAAGGTAATTAAGCTGCTCCAACATAAAAAACAACAGCTTTATACCACAAAAAGGGTATACCAAAAACTGATCAATGTCATGTATCAGGGCTATTTTTGTCATTCGTAGCATTTAGTAAAAAATCAAATATTTACACTGTTAAAGCTCTGGTAGGTAGGGAACATCATTCACCACATTAAAACCCAACCATCATGACCAGAATCACCTCCTATTGCCAGACCTGTACAGTGAAAAACTGTATCATGCTCAAGTCTTTCGGACAAGAAGATCATCTGTACAAGCCCTACAAACATCACTATGAATTCAAAAAAGGGGAATTGATCTTCCGCGAGGGAGATGAAATCAACGGCCTCTACTTTATCCAGTCTGGCGTTATCAAGCTTGAAATGAATGCAGAAACGGAAAGACCCTTTATCCTGCGCCTCGTGGGTGCCGGACAAACAATGGGGCATCGTTTCCTGAGCTATACAGGGCTACAGCCTTACTCTGCCTCTGCTGTGGAAGACAGCCGTGTTTGCTTTATTGAACTAGGCTTTTTCAAAAACCTGATGCAGAAAAACGAACTGCTCCAGGAGGAAATCAGAAAAATTTTCCTGAGGGAAATCCGCACTACCGAAATCAAATTGCTGCAAATTGCCCAGCAAACAGTCAGGGAAAAAGTGGCTGGAATCCTGGTTCACCTTGCTGAAACCTACAATTATAAGCAAATCGGGATGGGCATCCGGGTGCACGTAGACCGCCAGGAAATGGCTGACCTTGCAGGCACTACCAAGGAACAGGTTTCCAGGATTCTGGCAGACTTTGACCAGGAGCAGCTGATCCGGTTCAGGGCCAAACACTTCAAATACATTGCTGTAGACAAACTTCGCCAGATTGCCGAAAGACATGCCTTGCCATTGGCTGTTCCACAACATGCTGAAGCATAAAAACAAGCCTATATGATTGTTATATTGGGTGCTACTTAGTACCTTCGCCGCTGAAAAAACAATACCATGGCAGCAAAGATAAAAGTGCACAACCCGGTCGTAGAACTTGACGGGGACGAGATGACAAGGATCATTTGGAAATTCATCAAAGACAAGCTGATCCTTCCTTACCTCGAACTTGACATCAAGTATTATGATCTCGGAGTGGAGTACCGTGATGAGACCAATGACCAGGTAACCATTGATGCGGCAAATGCCATCAGGGAACATGGGGTGGGTATCAAATGTGCCACCATTACTCCAGATGAGGCACGCGTTAAGGAGTTCAACCTGAAGCAGATGTGGAAAAGCCCCAACGGTACCATCAGGAATATCCTGGATGGAACCGTTTTCCGCGAGCCTATCGTTATTAAGAACATTCCGCGCCTGGTAACCAACTGGGACAGCCCGATCATCGTTGGACGGCATGCGTTTGGAGATCAATACCGCGCCACAGATTTTGTGGTTCCCGGCAAAGGAAAACTCACCATCAAATTTGAAGGTGAAGATGGTACCCTGATTGAGCATGAAGTATACCAGTACAAGGGTGCAGGCGTTGCCCTGAGCATGTACAATACCGATGAAAGCATCATGGGATTTGCAAGAAGTTGCTTCAACATGGCTTTGCAGAAAGGATGGCCGCTCTACATGAGCACCAAAAATACCATCCTGAAAAAATACGATGGACGCTTCAAAGATATTTTCGAAGAGATCTACCAGAACGAATTCAAATCTGCCTACGAAGCAGCTGGTATCACCTATGAGCACAGGCTGATTGATGACATGGTGGCCAGTGCCTTGAAATGGAATGGCAAGTTCGTATGGGCGTGTAAGAACTATGATGGTGACGTTCAGAGCGATACTGTTGCGCAAGGATTCGGTTCTCTTGGTTTGATGACTTCTGTATTGGTTACGCCTGATGGAAAGACCATGGAATCAGAAGCCGCACATGGAACTGTAACCCGCCACTACCGCGATCACCAGAAAGGAAAGCCTACCAGTACCAACCCCATCGCATCCATTTTTGCATGGACACGTGGATTGGCCTTCCGGGGTAAATTGGATGAAAACCAAGCCCTGATTGATTTCGCCAATGCACTTGAAGCGGTTTGTATTGAAACAGTGGAAGAAGGAAAGATGACCAAAGACCTGGCAGTATGTATCCATGGCAACAAGGTTGTTCATGGTGACCACTATCTCTATACAGAAGAATTCCTGGATGCGATTGATAGCAATTTGAAGAGGAAGATGGGTTTAGGGGTATAGCGGTTGAGGGGTTTAAGGGTTAAAAGAATACAATCCCGGTTCGTAAGAGCCGGGATTTTTTTTATACCTAAAACAATCAAGCGTTCCCCCATTAACCCCTAAACCCTTAAACCTCAACGCCCCATCATCCGATTCCACATGATTTTGGCCGACTCCAAGTTGACGCCCGCCATCCTGCCACGTTGTACAATCAGGTCGTTGTCTTCCGGGTGGCTCAGGTAATAATGAAAGGCAAACCTGCTGTTGGGGTTTTGCCATCCATTGATTTGCCCAAAACGCAGGTCATTGAAAACGAGTGTATCCTTCCATTGTTCAACGGTATAATATCCCTGAGAGAATTGCTTCAACTCCATGACTTCCTTGTGGTCGGCCACAGGCTTGAGCAAGGCTTCTTTTTTTTCGATATGGTGCAAAGAAAAGTCTTCAGGCTTGTCAAAAATGGAGCGATAACCCACCTGATAGCCAGCGCTATCTTCTATCACCACAAACCAAAGCAGGTTGTTGAGCAGGGTTGGTGTAGTAAAATAGGGCTTGTTGCTCCCCAGGTTCGCAACGGCATATTGTTTCACATCCCGGTTGATACAATACTTGTTGTACAGCGCAAATCCCATGTAGAGCATTGCAGTAAAAACACCTGCCCTGGCCCATTTCAAGCGATGCGCATGATCTGTTTTCAAGAAAATCAGGAAGCCAAATGCAATCGCAGGCAGGATGCTGAAAAGCGGATCTGCCACATAGATTACGTTGAAGGATATCCTGGTAGAGGAGAAAGGTTCAAACCAGCCAATCCCATAGTTGTTCATGGCATCCAGCAAAAGATGGCAGGCAATTTCAATCAGAAAAAACCAGAACCATTTTCGCAGGCTGATGGGTTCAGCCTTGTGCCAGCGGGCAGCAACAAGGGCCAGGAAAAAGCTGCTGATGATGGCAAACAGAAAGGAATGGGTGATCCCCCTGTGCGCCAGCAACTCAGTAGAAACAGGCATCCACATGCCTGCGATAAAATCGATATCAGGAACACTGTTGGCCAAGGCTCCCCACAACATGGCCTTGCGTCCAGCATTTTTGTCAAGGATAATTTCTCCTATGCAGGCACCAAGGACAATATGCGTGAGTGAATCCATTCAATGAAAATAAATCAAAATTATTGATGCTGGCCAATCATGGAATTGCTGCATAAAAAAAACTCCTCCCGATGGGGAGGAGTTTTGTATGAAATTTGTCTGCTTGTTGATTTAAAATGACCGTCCTTCTGATCTCATCATCCCACCGGATGGAGAAGAACCAGACTGCTGGGCCCCACTGAACTTATTAAAACGGTAGATGAATGTCATCAGGAAATATCGGGTAAGCCTGTTGACGCGGGTATCAACAATGTTGTTGCCGTTGAGGGTCCTGGCAATTGAAGTATTCTGTTTAAAAATATCGTATCCTGAAATACGGAATATGCCATTCTTTTTCTTGAAGATGGTTTTTTCGAAAGAAGAATTCAACAAAGCGATGTTCTGGTTCAAACTGGTGGAAAGTCCACGGTTGATGATGTATTCCAAATCACTCCTGAACACCCAACCACCCGGGATATCGATGCGCATGTTGTTGGTAAGGGTCCAGCTGCCATAATCAACATTCTGCTGTCCAGGCAAAGAATACCTCACCCTGTTCAGGCCATATCTTCCACCGAAATCAATTTCAAGCCATTCTTTCCAGTTGAACTCAAATTTCATGCCCTGGGCCAAAAGCAGGTTCCTGCCTACGTTCTTTTGGCTTTCTATCAGGGAAATATTGTTGCTGTAGGCGGCCGTTCCATTGAATGAAATGATATAGGTACGGTTTTTCCAGGGCTTGCTGAAGTTGTAAAATCCACTCGCCGTATAATTGCCATCTACATTCTCAAAGGTAGTGAGCTGGCTTCCGTTTCCGCCCACCCTGCTCGTGTTGTTGACGATTTGGTTGCTGGTGATGTTATAATTGGCTCCTATGAAGAAGGTCTGACCCGTCAGGAAGTTGAGGTTATTGAAAGATGTACTGAAAATATGAGCGATCGCAGGCTTCAGATTAGGATTACCCAGCGTTTGGTACTGGGGGTTGGAAACGTCTTTCACCGGTTGAAGCTGTGTAAAGCTTGGCTGGTTGGCATCGCCATTGTAGAAGAAACGCAGGGTCTTGTTCCTTGTAAAATTATAAGCAAAGTTTGCAGATGGCAACAGATTCAAACGCTTGATGGGGGCATATGCACTGTCTCTGGAAACAGAATACCCTTTCTGGTTGATGGGCTGGGCGTTCATCCCTATGGTATAGTTATACTTCTTCTTGACTGTCCTGATGTTGGCACCAATGCGCTGCCTCAAGAAATCAGTTTCAAATGCGTTGCTGAGGGCGGTTGAGAATGTCTCCACTCCCAGCGGATCAACCAAATAAGTAGCCCTGTCATTGCTGTTGTAGGACTGACCATACTGATAAATCAGGTCAAGGTAACGGCCTTTCATCAAGGGCTCAGAGTAGTTGAACCTGATGCTAAAATTATCAGCATTGTTGTCGGTAAAAACATTCTGGTTAAGGATGCTGGAAGACCGCACAGGTACGAAGTTCTTGGTTTCATTGATCCTGTTAGACTCACCGTCGGTAGAATTGTAGCCTCCAATGATGTTTACAGAGAGATTCCTACCAGGTTTCCTGAATTTGTGGTTGAAAATCAGGTTCCCGGAAAAATTAGGAGCAAGTGAAGTGGACCGGTTGTTGTTGCTTCCGAGGCTTGTGGTATCCTTATCATTTCGAATATAGTCAAACAATGAACTTGACACACTATTTGAAGCCCTTGCTGTGAACTCGGGAATGAATTTCACATAGTTAAAGGAGTCAATGTTCCACTCAAAGTTCAGGGAAGCCCTATGGCTTTTTGAATTGCTGAGGGAAGAACTTACCTGATGGTTCAAAAACTTGGTGTTCTGGAAGAAGTTCTGTGAAGCAACATCTTGCTGAACATCGGTCTCCCTGGTGGAATAACTGTAGTTACCATAAACCGACCCTTTTTTATCAGCAAGGTCATTCCTAAAATTAACCCCCAGTGAATTGGCAATCCTCAACCCCTCGTCACCGCCAAAACCACCTTGAGCGTTTCCGCCAACCCTTACCTGAAATCCACGGCCACCGCCGCTGGAGCTTCCGCCACCGCCGCTGCCATCAAAATTGAAGGTGCTGGTATTGTTGTTATTGGCGCCGCCGAACACGGAAACCTGCTTGTTGTTGTTGAAAAAGTTGACATTGGTACCCAGTGCATACCTGTCGCTGGAACCTGCCCCAACCGAGGTTCGGCTGAAAATCCCCTTGTTCCTGTCTTTCTTCAATTGAAGGTTGATGATTTTGTCTGGCTCACCATCTTTGATACCAGAAATATTGGCCAGGTCTCCATAATCATCGATTACCTGAACCTTATCAATCATGTCTGCAGACAGCTGTTGTGTTGCTGCCTTGGGGTCTCCACTAAAGAAATCCTTTCCGTTTACCCTTACCCGGCTCACTGATTTACCCTGTGCGGTAATGTTTCCGTTCTTGTCCACCTCAATGCCCGGCATTTTTTTCAACAGGTCTTCCACCATGGCATTGGGCTTCATCCTGAAAGAATCAGCCTTGTATTCTACCGTATCTTCTTTTACAATGATGGGAGGGGTGGAAATGACAATCTCCTGCAGGGAGCTGTACTCTGGGTACAACTTGTAGTTTTCCAGTTTCAGTACCTCTTCGCCCTCTGGAATTGAAAGTGCCTTGAGGTTGGTGCCGTACCCGACACTGGTCACCATCAGCACAAATTTGCGTTGCGGGATTCCCTTTACGAGGAAAAAACCGACATTGTTGGACACTGTCTTGATGGTGTCTTTGCCCCCGGCGATGTAAACGCCCACGGTAGCCCTTGCGATAGGATTGCCCACGGTGTCGACCAAACGGCCATTGACCTGAAAGCCATCCTGTGAAAATGCACTGAAAGAAATGACCAAAGACGCTAAAAACAACTTAAAAAATCTGCTCATATAAATGTATTCGTGGAATTGGATGCCAATACTACTTAAACACCTTCGGTCAAAAATTGTTAAAACAATTTAACCTCGATCAAATAATTAAAGTTCAAGGCAGGCAAGGGTGGGTCAACAAGTGACCAAAAAGGATTAATTTTGGCCCTTAGCAAGAACAGAAGAACATGTTTAAACTCATATCGGGATTATTCGGAGGCAGCAAATCAGAAAAAGACGTAAATGAAATTCGTCCGCTTGTTCAAAAAATCAATGCACATTTTGCCTCATACCAGGCAATGAGCAATGATGCCCTCAGGTCAAAAACAAGCGAGTTCAAGGCAAGAATCAAGGTTTCGCTGACTGAAATCGACAACAATATCAGCGCCTTAACCCTGCAGGCAGATCAACTTCCTGTTGAAGACATTCTGGGCAGGGATGATTTGTACAAAGAGGTTGATGCCCTCAAAAAAACACGCAATGAAAAGATAGAGGATGCCCTGAAGGAGATTCTTCCCGAGGCTTTTGCCTTGGTGAAAGAGGCCGGACGGCGGTTCAAGGAAAATGAAGAACTTTCTTCCACTGCCACTGAACTCGACCGCGAGTTGGGGGTCAAAAAAGACTATATCACCATCAAAGGAGACCAATCGGTCTTCAAAACCAGCTGGATGGCCGCCGGAAGCCTGGTGAACTGGAACATGGTTCACTATGATGTTCAGTTGATTGGTGGAGCTGTTTTGCATTCGGGTAAAATTGCAGAGATGGCCACCGGTGAGGGAAAGACCCTTGTCTCTACCCTGCCAGCCTACCTCAATGCACTTGCAGGAGAAGGGGTGCATATTGTAACCGTTAACGATTACCTGGCCAAACGTGACTCTGAATGGAATGGAACCTTGTTTGAGTGGTTGGGATTGACCGTGGATTGCATAGACAAGCACCAGCCACATTCAGATGCCAGAAGAAAGGCCTATCAGGCGGATATCACCTACGGAACCAACAATGAATTTGGATTTGATTACCTGAGGGATAACATGGTACACACACCGGATGAGATGGTACAGCGCAAACATCATTTTGCAATGGTAGATGAGGTGGACAGTGTATTGATTGATGATGCCAGAACACCATTGATTATTTCTGGCCCTGTTCCCAGAGGAGATGACCAACAATTCCATATCCACAAACCCAAGATCCAGCAACTGGTTGATGTACAGAAGCAGGTGGTTTTGAAATCCCTCCAAGATGCCAAAAAAATGATTGCAGATGGAAAGGATGGCCCTCAGGATGGTGGACTCCAGCTGATGCGCGCCTACCGTGGACTTCCTAAAAATACAGCCCTCATCAAGTTCCTCAGTGAACCAGGCATCAAAGTAAAATTGCAAAAATCTGAAAACTATTACCTGGCAGAACAGCAAAAACACATGCCGGAGGTGGACGAGGAGTTGTACTTCCATATTGATGAAAAAAACAACCAGGTAGAATTGACAGACAAGGGATTGCATTTCATCACCAAAGGTGGTGAAGACCCCAATTTCTTTGTACTCCCCGACCTCAGCATTGCCATTGCCGAGATTGAAAAAGCTGCTTCAACCGCGGACGAGAAATTGGCCATGAAAGAGGGTCTCTTGCAGGATTATTCCTCCAAAGCAGACAGGATCCACACCATACAACAATTGCTGAAAGCCTATACCCTCTTTGATAAGGATATCGAATATGTGGTCATGGACGGTGCTGTCAAGATTGTTGACGAGCAAACGGGCAGGATTATGGAAGGCAGAAGGTATAGCGACGGGCTTCACCAGGCCATTGAAGCCAAGGAAAATGTGAAGATTGAAGCAGCCACCCAAACCTATGCCACGGTTACCCTTCAGAACTATTTCAGGATGTACCATAAGCTGGCCGGTATGACCGGAACGGCAGAAACAGAAGCTGCGGAATTGTGGAACATTTACAAGTTGGATGTGGTTACTATTCCTACCAACCTGCAAATGACCAGGAAAGACCAGGAAGACCTTGTGTTCAAAACCAAGCGCGAAAAATTCAAGGCTGTCATAGATGAGATTGAACAACTCCGGGAAGCAGGCCGACCCGTGCTGGTGGGAACCACCTCAGTAGAGGTGTCTGAGCTGTTGGGAAGAATGTTGCAACAGAAAAAAATCCCACACAATGTATTGAACGCCAAACAACATGCCAAGGAAGCCCAAGTGGTGGCTGAAGCTGGTTTGGCGGGCAATGTAACCATCGCCACCAACATGGCGGGAAGGGGAACGGATATCAAACTGGGGCCTGGCGTGAAAGAAGCAGGTGGCCTTGCCATCATTGGTACCGAAAGGCATGAAAGCCGTCGCGTAGACAGGCAATTGCGTGGTCGTGCAGGTCGTCAGGGTGATCCAGGATCTTCGCAATTTTATGTTTCCCTGGAAGATGACCTCATGCGCATGTTTGGCAGCGACCGCATTGCCTCTTTGATGGACCGGATGGGCTACAAGGAAGGGGAAGTGATCCAGCACAGCATGATCACAAAAAGCATCGAACGTGCACAGAAAAAAGTGGAGGAAAACAATTTTGGCATCAGAAAACGTTTGCTTGAATATGATGATGTCATGAACAAGCAACGCAGTGTTATCTATGGCAAAAGACAGCATGCCCTCTTTGGAGAAAGGTTGGCCCTTGACCTCGACAATGCCTACTATTCAGTTGCAGCCAATATCGTTAACCAATTTGCAGGTAGCAATGACCATGAGGGTTTCAAGCTGTCTGTCATCCTGCATTTCAGTGTAGAAACCGCCATTACCAAGGAAGCCCTTGAGAAAGGAAATTCCAATGAACTGACAGAAAATTTGTACAAAGAAGCCATAGAACAGTATACTGCCAAAAAAGCGCTTTTGGCCAAACAATCATTGCCTGTTTTCCAGAATGTGCGCACTACACAAGGAAACCATATTGTCAATGTAGTGGTTCCTTTCACAGATGGCAAAAAGACCATCAATGCGCTGACCAACCTGGACAAGACCATCAGCAGCAAGGGCATGGAACTGGTTTCATCCCTTGAAAAAACCATCACCCTTGCCATCATCGATGACACTTGGAAAGAGCATCTCAGGGCAATGGACGACCTGAAGCAAAGTGTGCAAACGGCTGTGTATGAACAGAAAGATCCATTGGTCATTTACAAGCAAACTGCTTTCCAGCTGTTCTCTGAAATGGATGCCGAAGTGAACAAGGATATCGTTTCTTTCCTTTGCCACGCCTCACTTCCTGTTGAAAATTCAGGGGCTGGACTAAAGGAAGGCAGAGAAAGCAGAACAGACATGAGCAGGATGAAAGTTAGAAAAGATGAACTATCCGCATCAGGGGCTCCTGCATTGGCAGAGGGAGACAACCAATACGATGATCCTGCTGAGGTATCAAAACAGGAACCGGTGAGGGTTGGACCCAAAGTTGGCAGGAATGATCCTTGTCCTTGTGGCAGTGGCAAAAAATTCAAGGCCTGTCATGGTCGTGACGCAGAATAATCGAACATCATCAATATAGCAACATGTTCAGACCACTCAATTTGTATCTTCTGGCACTGGTGATGGCATTGGGTGTATCAGCACATGCACAATTTGCCAAAAGCCCTTATGTGAAGAGGGATCCAAGGGTGGACAAACTGGTGGACAAACAAATTGAACTGAACAAACAGGCACTAAGAATCAGGACAACACTTGAACCTGGATTCAGGATCCTTGTGATCAGTACGAATAAAAGGGACCTGGCCATAGATGCCAAGTCAAGGTTATTGAAAATATACCCCGACCAAAAATCGTATCTGTTTTACCAGTCCCCCTATTTCAAGTTGCAATTCGGTAACTTCAGAACGATGAAGGAAGCTGAGCTGATAAAAAAGGAGTTGGTACCGGCTTTTGGAGAGAACCTCATCATCATTCCATCTCAGGTGGAGGTGAAGGGAGAAAAACAGGAAGCTGAAAACTTTTAACCTATTCAACATGCTCAGAGAAAAAATCAAACAGCTATCTGCCCAATATTTTGAAGAGTACCGCTCGATCCGGCACCATTTGCATGCCCATCCTGAACTGAGTTACAAGGAATACAATACATCAAAATTTGTACGCGATCACCTCACCCATCTCGGAATCCCTTTCACTGTGATGGCCGAAACGGGTGTCATTGGTATCATTGAGGGAAAGCGATCCCACCGTGTCATTGCCCTAAGGGCAGACATGGATGCCTTGCCCATCCAGGAAGAGAATGATGTTCCGTATGCATCCACCATCCCTGGTGTCATGCATGCCTGTGGCCATGATGTACATACCACCTGCCTGTTGGGTGCAGCCCGTGTTTTGCATGAATTGAGGAATGAATGGGATGGAACTGTAAAACTTATTTTCCAACCCGGAGAAGAAAAAAATCCAGGAGGGGCCAGCTTGCTGATCAATGAAGGCGTGCTGGAAAACCCTGCACCTACCGCTATTTTCGGATTGCACGTGCATCCATTGTTGGAAATTGGAAAAATGAGTTTTGCCTCCGGAAAAGTGATGGCCAGCGCAGATGAACTCTATATTACGGTAAGAAGCAAAGGTGGCCATGCAGCAAAACCTTACCTGACAGCCGATACCGTGCTCACTGCATCACAGATTGTGGTTGCACTGCAACAGGTGGTCAGCAGAAACAACAACCCTTTTTCCCCTTCCGTGCTGTCCATTTGTTCGATGCAGGGAGGATATACAACGAACGTTATTCCATCGGAACTGAAAATGATGGGTACTTTCCGCGCCATGGATGAAGGCTGGCGTTTTGAAGCCCATCGCCGCATCCGGGAGATTGTAGAGCAAGTAGGCAAGGCTTGTGGAGCAGAAGTGGAACTGGAGATCAGCATAGGCTATCCTTCGGTTGTGAATGATCATGCACTCTCCCAACATGCAAGGTCATTGGCGGAGGAGATGATTGGAACTGAAATGGTGGAAGAAACAGAATTGAGCATGGGCGCAGAAGATTTTGGTTATTATTCACAACAAATACCTGGATGTTTTTACAGGCTCGGCACAGGCAACAAGGCCATGGGCATTGTATCTGGCGTTCACACTCCAACCTTTAACATTGATGAATCTGCCATTCAAACCGGCATGGCGATGATGGCGTATTTGGGAGTTAGGGGTTGAGGGGTTTAGGGGTTTAGGGGTTGAAGGGTTGAAGGGTTTAGGGGTTTAGAGTAATGAAGAAAGGGACTTAAAAATAATGTATGCAAAAAAAAGATTTAAGAAGAGAACAGGCCCTTGAGTACCATGCAAAGGGAAGACCTGGAAAAATTGAAGTGATTCCAACCAAAGAGGCCAAAACCCAGCGGGATCTTTCTTTGGCTTACTCTCCGGGGGTTGCGGAACCCTGCATGGAAATTTTTCATGACATTGAAAATGTTTATAAATACACTGCCAAAGGCAATCTGGTGGCGGTAATCAGCAATGGCACTGCTGTTCTTGGTCTTGGAGATATTGGCCCTGAGGCTGGTAAGCCTGTGATGGAGGGAAAGGGTGTACTCTTCAAAATCTTTGCTGATATCGATGTTTTTGACATTGAGATCAACGAAAAAGATCCAGTCAAATTTGTGGAGATTGTCAAAGCGTTGCAACCCACTTTTGGTGGTGTTAACCTCGAAGACATCAAGGCTCCAGAATGTTTTTATATTGAGCAAAGGTTGAAGGAAGAGATGAACATTCCCATCATGCATGACGACCAGCATGGTACAGCCATCATTAGTGCTGCAGCACTGCTCAATGCACTGGAGCTGCAAGAAAAAAAGATCGATGAAATCATCATCCTTGTGAATGGTGCAGGTGCCGCTGCCATGGCCTGTATAGATCTCTATGAAGCCCTTGGGGCCAATCGGGAAAACATTTGGATGTTTGACTCAAAAGGGTTGATCAGAAAAGACCGTACTGACCTTGATGAAAGAAAATCAAGGTTTGCTGTTGACAGAAAAGACCTCTCGCTTGATGAGGCATTCAAAGGTGCTGATGTATTCATTGGGCTTAGCAAGGGCAATGTGGTTACCAAGGAAATGGTGGCCAAAATGGCCCCAAGACCAATCGTATTTGCGATGGCAAACCCTGATCCAGAAATCACCTGGGAAGATGCCACCGGAATCCGGACAGACATCATCATGGCAACCGGAAGGTCCGATTACCCCAACCAGGTAAACAATGTTTTGGGCTTCCCCTATATTTTCAGGGGTGCACTGGATGTAAGGGCAACACAAATCAATGAGGCCATGAAACTGGCTGCTGTAAAGGCCCTTGCCGAACTCGCCAAAACAGCAGTGCCCGATATTGTCAACATGGCCTACAATGAATCTGCCATCGCCTTCGGCCCCAATTACATCATACCAAAACCATTGGATCCCCGGCTGATCAGCACCATTTCACCTGCTGTGGCACGAGCCGCCATAGAGAGTGGTGTTGCCAAAAAATCGATCACTGACTGGGATGCATACGAAATTGAATTGAACAAAAGGTTGGGCATAGACAACCAACTGATCAGGGCATTGGGAAGCAAGGCCAGAAAAGATCCCAAGCGAGTTGTATTTGCAGATGCCGAAAATGCAAAAGTGTTGAAAGCCGCTCAAATCGCGTTGGACGAGGGCATTGCCATCCCCATCTTGCTGGGAAATCCCAACATCATCCAGGAGATTGCGGAGATCAACAACATCACCATTGAGGGAATGGACATCATCAACCCCAAGAGTGAAGACGTGGTCAAGAAACGCCAGGAATATGCAGATTACTTTTTCATGAAAAGACAACGCAGGGGCATCAACAAATAT
>CANEWJ010000041.1 GCA_947442625.1 Chitinophagaceae bacterium | reverse complement strand
TGTAGACTTCAAGGTTACAGCCCCAAAGAAAAAGAAAAAATAAGCATAAGAACACTTCATTTGCTATCTTAGAGCACCTTAACAAAGGCACTTTATGACGGGCATTGAAACATTACAACAATCATTCGAGACCTATTTTAACCATAGGCATTTTCCTTCCTTTCCTTCTACTTTATATGATCCTTTAGAGGAATTTCTCTCCAATTCAGGCAAAAGAATCAGGCCTGTCCTTTGCTTGATGGGCAATGAACTCTTCGGCGAAATCAAACCTGATGCTTACCACCTTGCAGCTGCTGTGGAGCTCTTCCATAATTTCACATTGGTTCATGATGATATCATGGACAAAGCACCCCTGCGCAGGGGTAAACCAACAGTGCATGCAGTGCATGGAGAACCTACCGCTTTGCTTGGTGGAGATGTGATGATGGTGGTTGCATACGATTACCTCAATAAAATAGACCCTTCCTTTCTCAAGAAAACATTGCACCTGTTCAATAAAACAGCCAAAGAGGTTTGCGAAGGCCAGCAACTTGACATGGATTTTGAAACACTGGATCATGTTGATTTGGATCAATATTTGACAATGATTGAGTTGAAAACCTCTGTTTTGCTGGCTTCTAGCCTTCAGTTGGGTGCCATTGTTGGCGGCGCAAGTGAGGGCAATCAGCAACATATTTATGAATTTGGTAGAAACCTTGGTATTGCCTTCCAGGTGCAGGATGATTACCTTGATGCATTTGGCGACCCAAGTAAATTCGGAAAACTAGTAGGGGGTGATATCCAAAGCAACAAGAAGACCTTTCTGATGATTCATGCACTTGAAACAGCAAAAGGAGACATGCTTGCAGAATTGCACCAGCTCATGAAACAAGAAGACAAAAACAAGGTAGAAAAAGTGCTTGCCATCTACAAAGCTTGTGGTATTGACCTTTGGGCCAATGCACTTAAAGAACAATATCTCGAAAAGGCGTTTTTACACCTCGAAGAGATTGCTGTATCCAAGGAAAGAAAAGCATCACTTGTTGAACTGGCCTATTACCTTATCAAAAGAGACAAATAAAAATATATACTTTGGGAAATATTTTCAGAAAAAAGAATTTGCAGGATCTGAATGGAGAGGTTTCAATACATGCTGGCCCTGAGGGAAGTTCGGCCTTGCACCGTGTATTGAATGTGAGAGACCTTACACTGATGGGCGTTGCTGCTGTGATTGGAGGAGGAATATTCTCAACGATTGGATCAGCGGCCTACAATGGCGGGCCGGGAGTCATACTTCTTTTTGTTATTACTGCCATCACCTGTGGTTTTACAGCCCTCTGTTATGCAGAGTTTGCTTCACGCATACCTGTTGCGGGTAGTGCATATACTTATTCCTATGTGAGTTTTGGTGAAGTGGTTGCCTGGATCATTGGCTGGGCCCTCATATTAGAATATGCCATTGGTAACATTGTTGTTGCCATTTCATGGAGTGCCTATTTTAACAATATTCTCCATGCCATGGGCCTTGATCTTCCAAAGTGGCTGACGGTTGGATATCAGACAGCCAGCAATATTCATACAGCTGCTTTGGCAAACGGTGCCGATGTTTCAGGTCTTGTGTATACCAATGCCCCAAGAATTTTAGGCCTACCGTTTATCATCAACTTACCGGCATTTGTCATCGTTGCGCTCATTTCTATGTTGGCTTACATTGGCATTCAGGAAAGCAAGCGTACCGCCAATGCAATGGTGATGATCAAAATAGTTGTGCTTGTTTTGGTTGCAGTTGTTGGGTTTTGGTTTATTTTCTCCAATGGCACCACTGCCAATTGGACTCCTTTTCTTCCCAATGGAATGGGGGGCGTATTGAAAGGTGTTTCTGCTGTATTCTTTGCCTATATTGGATTTGATGCCATATCAACCACAGCAGAAGAGTGTGCCAACCCACAACGGGATCTTCCCAAGGGAATGATCTATTCCCTCATCATTTGCACCGTGATATATATTGTCATTGCATTGGTTATTACTGGATTGGTCAACTACTCAGAGTTTGCCAATGTTGCAGATCCTCTTGCTTTTGTTTTTGAGCGGATCAACATGCAGAAATTTGGTTTCTTCATTTCAGTCAGTGCTGTGGTTGCTGCCACGAGTGTATTGTTGATATTTCAAATAGGACAACCCCGGATTTGGATGGCCATGAGCCGCGATGGACTGCTGCCTAAGTCTTTTGGCAAGGTCAATAAGAAATACCAAACGCCAGGTTTTTCTACTGTTGTTGCAGGTATATTGGTAGCGGGTCTGGTGCTTTTTATTGATGACAAATTGGTAACCGACCTTACCAGCATTGGCACCTTGTTTGCATTTGTATTGGTCAGTGGTGGTGTACTTGTATTACCAAGGATTGAAAAGCAGAAAGGGAAATTTTCTATTCCTTATATCAATGCCCAGTATATTTTTCCATTGATCTATATCCTTACTTTTTACCTGTTTCAGGAAAGAACCATCCAGGCAGTTGTACATATTGTAACAGAAGGCTATCAGGAAGTACTGTTCATTATATTTATGGTGTTGGCTGGGATCCTTGCTGTACTGTCTTTTGCCAAGAAATACTCCCTCATTCCAGTGCTGGGAGTGGCCTGTTGCATGTACCTGATGGTAGAGATTCCAGCTAAAAGTTGGCTTGTTTTTTGGGGTTGGATGGCGTTTGGTCTTTCCATCTACCTGCTTTATGGCAAGAACAACAGTAAGTTGAACAAATAACAAGATAGAGACTACCTTTGCAACCATGAAGTTTCAGGAGGGAGATAAAATCATGGTTCTTGCCACAGGTGAGCGTGGATCAGTTGTTGAGTGGATCGACAAGAAAATGTTGCTGATTGAGGTGGGTGGCGTAAGTTTTCCTGTATATGCTGATCAAATCGATTTTCCTTATTTTCAAGACTTCACTGCTCCCAAGGAATTCAAAAAAAAGTCTTCATTTTCAACACCTGAACCACCTCGAAAGGAGAAAAACGTCCAACGGTTAATTGAGCGAGATGGGGTTTGGCTTTCTTTCTATCCTGTGCTTGACAAGGATGTTTTTGACGATGATATGATTTCCCATTATCGCATTTATGTATTGAACCATACGGATGATGACCTTATTTTTGAACTCTCCATCTATTATGGAAGCAAAAAAGAACTGGATCTCCGCAACAGCATACGGGCCCTGGATGAAATGTATTTGTTTGATCTTCCGTTCGAGAACCTGAATGATCAGCCCAGGATGGATTTTGATTTTTCCCTCGCATCGGCTGACAAGAAAAGGGTAGGACATTTTGAGGTTCAGTTCAAGCCAAAACCCAAACTGATCTTTAAATTATCTGAAGATGTCTTGAAAGCACAAAAAGCTTCATTCAATATCAATCTTTTTGAGACATTTCCCATAAAAGAAGCAGAGCAAGATCGCTTTGACATAAACAGGCTCTCTGCCGCTGGTTTCAAGGTTTATCCTGCTGATAAAATAAAGGCCAATCTTCCTCCAAGAAGAACATTGATCGATTTACATGCAGATAAATTGTCAGACCAGCATGACCGTTTATCGCCTGTGCAGATTCTCGACATGCAACTCAAGGCATTTGAAAAATTCTATGAGGAAGCGCTTGCCCACAAACTCACAGACATCACTGTTATTCATGGCATTGGAACAGGAAAACTGAAGGACGAGATCCATGAACTGCTTCGCCACAAAAAAGATGTTAAATCCTTCGTGAACAGACTACATCATCTTTATGGATATGGGGCAACAGAAATATATATACTACCTTAGTATCGCCGCAATACGCTATCGCGTTGAGCAATCAACGAGGAAAGTCCGGACAACATAGAGCATCGCACCGGTGAACAGCCGGGTCTTGTGCAAACAAGAACAGACAGTGCCACAGAAAATAACCGCCCCAACTTGTTGGGGTAAGGGTGAAAACGGGAGGTAAAAGCTCCCGGCGGTATGCAGCAATGCCTACCGGGGGTAAACCTTGCGTGTTGAAATGCCACATAGGTCATGGTAACCTTCGGGTGGAGAATGACTCGTTCTCTCTCTTTGAGGCCAAGATGGGTAGGCAGCTTGATCACATTGGGTAACTTTTGTGACAGATAAATGATAGCCTCGTACAGAATCCGGCTTATTACTTGCGGCAATTCATTAAAAATGCCTTCTGGTTTGAGAAGGCATTTTTAATTAAGGTCATTGATGCCAATGGTATGATCAATAGTTTTCTGCAAAAAAGTTCTCAGTAATCTGTGCATCAGCAATTGTAATCAATATAGGATTGGTTATGCTGTAATCATTTAGGTAAAACTGTTTAAACACCAGGTTATCAGATACTAAGAAGGTTTTATCCAGGTTCATGTTGATATTTTCTGCCTCAAATTGCTCAGTTAAGGTGATATCACTATTATTATATTCTTCCCAGTCAGTGTTTATCCTGTATCCCGCATTGAATTGATCATTGATTTCCATATCTGCAGCATTGGATTCAGTTGTGGCAATGTGAAAGGATTTCAACGCCTTGATCATTTCGATCATGTTCAAATGAATTTCTCTGTCTGCTTTACGGAACATGTTGCGGGAAGGGGTTGAAATTTTAATTGCAGTAATTTCTTCACCTACAGGAAGTGATTCAATCATTGTGCTATTGTTCTTTTCAATTGTTTGCCCAATTCCTTCAGCAATGAAAGAGCTGTTTCCCGCAAGAATTGTTAACAGGGTGACTGCAGTAAATAAACCTGAAATGGCTTTTCTACAGTTGATCTTGTTTTTCGGTATTTTGGCTGTTGTGATTTTTACCATTCTATCCATTATCGTTTTCATAAAATTTATTTAGTACTTGTTAATGCAAGGAACCATTCATTGTATTGGATGCTTGATTATACAGCATCTTGCATAATGGTTTGTTAATGCTTTTACTTTGTAAAGGTACAATTGTTATACGCCACTAGAAGGAAATCCTTCCTTTAATATTTGTTAATTTCTAATTTTGCGTATAATTTTAATTGAATGTTGAATAAAATACATTCAAAATATGCTAAAATTAGAAAATAATCAAAGATGTAAAATCTGGTATTGGACAATAGATGATGTATCGGCACATCAATGCCGTTATTGCAGTAAACAAACAGTGAAAATTAAATAAGGTCTAACGCTTTTGCAAAAGTTGTAACCAAAGGAACTACGGTCAGCGATACCATTGATGGTAAGAAAAGATAAACCACAACACAAAGTGCTATCGATAGGAAAAATAAAATCCAGTATGTGTTTTTTTGGCTCTTGGTCATCTTATTGATTTTGAAGTACAAATATACAAAGCGATTCGATTTTCTTAAAATCTTAATTCATTCATTCTCAATAAATATTTTAATGTGTATTGATTACACTATTTAAAAAAAATGGTAAATTGTACCCCCGATACAAATTGATTGATGAATATTGATATATACCTGAGATTTTCTACCCGGCCAGGACAAATGCTGAAGATTCAGGTAGATTTTCCTGGAGTTGACCATGTTTTATGCCCTGTTATTTATCCAATGTGTTATGTCGATCATGATCATTGGCATTTTCGGCTTGCTTTAACCAAAGAACAAACTGATGTTATCGATAAACTGACGTATCAGTATCTTTTTGAGGATGAAAATGGAGCGGTTACCAGGGATTATTGCAAAAACCGGTTCATTTCATTAAAAAAGCCAACAATAGAACTTGTTTTGCTGGACAGTTGGGTTGATATGGGTGCAGTTGACAATGTTTTTCATACGGCACCTTTTGAACATATCTTTTCTGTTCATCGAAAAGTCACCAAAACTACACTACGTAAAGCAGGATGTTCTCGTTTTACTGTTGATGCGCCATTGCTTTCCAGCAACCACCATTTGGGAATCTTGGGTAGTTCGGATGTTTTGGGTAATTGGTCTGTTACCAATGTTCGAACAATGCAATTCAATGGCAGTCATTGGATTGCAGACATTGAGGCTACTCATACCCAACTTCCTTTTGAGTATAAATATTGTTTGTTGGATGCCTCAGGTAAGTTTATTGGCTATGAAAATGGAGACAACAGACAGTTTAGTCATCAGCATACGCCACAAGTCTCTTTTTTGATACAGGATGGGTATGCGCGTTTTGACAACCACTGGAGAGGGACAGGTATTGCCATTCCTGTTTTCAGTTTGCGTTCAGCCAAAAGCCTGGGCGTTGGCGAGTTCACTGACATCAATTTACTCGTAGATTGGGCTGAAAAAGTATCCCTCAGGATGATTCAGCTTCTTCCTGTCAATGATACTACTTCTACGCATACAAGGGCTGATTCTTATCCGTATGCTGCGATATCAGCATTTGCCCTTCATCCTATTTATGCTTCGATTGAAACCATTGCTGGAAAAAAGCATGCCAAGCACATTAAATCCTATCTCTCCCGAAAAGATGAGTTGAATGCTTCCACCGGTGTTGAATATGAAGCGGTTATGGAATTGAAGTGGGATGCATTGACCACCCTTTATCAATCCATGAAGGATGAGGTTTTTAAAGAGGCTGAATATGGAAATTTCTTTCTTGAAAACAAGTCATGGCTTGTACCATACGCAGCTTATAGTTTTCTCCGAGACAAGTATGGTTCTCCCGATACTTCCATTTGGGGTAAATATGCATTATTCAATGATGAACTGATCAATGCGCTCTGTGCCCCAGGTGCTGAAAATTTTGATGCCATTGCTTTGCATTTTTTTATCCAGTATCAGCTGCACCTTCAATTGAAAAATGCCCATGATTATGCAAACAACAAAGGCATCATTCTCAAAGGTGATATTGCCATTGGCGTTCACAGGAATGGGGCAGATACCTGGACCCAGCCTTCACTGTATAATCTTGATATGCAGGCAGGTGCGCCACCCGATGATTTTGCGGTAAAAGGCCAGAATTGGGGTTTCCCAACCTACAACTGGGAAACCATGAAGGCAGATGGTTTTGCCTGGTGGAGACAACGTTTCCAGCAAATGTCAAATTATTTTGATGCTTTTCGGATTGATCATATCCTTGGTTTTTTTCGTATCTGGTCTATACCAGATCATGCCATTGAAGGCATCATGGGTAGGTTTGTACCTGCCATTCCAGTTTCGAGGAATGAATTTGAGCAGCGGGGCATTTTTATTGACAACGACCGTTATTGTAAACCTTATATCACTGATGCTGTAATTGGACAGTTAGTGAGTCATTTGGAAAATGATGTAAAATACTTCCTGCAATCGAATGGAGATTCAACATATAGGTTTAAATCCTCTTTTGATACACAACGCAAAATTGAGGACTATTTTCACACTGAAGAAAAAACGGATACTCAAAAAGAGTTAAAGCAACTTTTATTCAATCTTCAATCCAATGTTGTGCTTTGGCCAGATGCTGACAATGAAGATGCTTTTCATTTTCGTTTCAATGCCTTTAAAACCCTTTCATTTCAGCACCTGGATGACCATAACCAACATCAGCTTTCTGCCTTGTATGATGATTATTTCTATCACCGACAGGAGCATATTTGGAAGCATGAAGCGCTTGAAAAACTTCCTGCATTAAAGATGTGTACAGACATGCTCATCTGTGGAGAAGACCTTGGCATGGTTCCGCAAAGTGTTCCCGCTGTAATGTCATCGCTTGGTTTTTTAAGTATGGAAGTGCAGAGAATGCCCAAGCAATTGAATACACCTTTTTTTGATCCATCCAATGCTCCCTATCTTTCTGTTGTTACTCCTTCTACCCACGATATGAGCACGATCCGTGAATGGTGGTTGGAAGACCGGAAAAAGACGCAACAATTCTACAATGAACAACTTTGTCAGCATGGAGTTGCTCCTGACACTGCAACAAGCCAAGTTGTTCGCTCTGTTATATTTCAACACCTCGCATCACCAGCCATGTGGGCAGTATTTCAATTGCAGGATTTCCTTGCCATGAATGATTGTCTTCGATTGGAAGATCCTCATGCAGAACGGATCAATATCCCAGGTGATCCGAACCATTACTGGAGATTTAGAATGCATTTACCCATTGAGGAACTGATTAATAATGATACCTTTAACCAGGAACTCAATTATTTAATCAGTGCAAACACCCGGTAGGATTTCACTGGTATTTCATTGTCATTAAAAGGAAGATGCAGTAAAATTTATGTTTACAATTCGTTATTGGCAAAAAGAACTGGCTTTTGAATATCCATTTACCATTTCTAAAGGAACAAAAACACACCAGCCTTCCTTCATTGTTGAACTGAATTTTCGGGGTATCCTTGGATATGGAGAAGCCCCTGCTATTGCCTATTATGGGATTACCACTGATCAAATGGTAGCAGATCTTGAAGCGAAACGAAAGTTTGTTGAATCCTTTTCGTTAACTGATCCCAAAAGATTCTGGCATTTTTTACACCACCTGTTTCCCAACAATCCCTTTTTGGTTTGTGCTCTCGATATGGCCGGATGGGATATCTATGGTAAACTCAGGAGAAAGCCTTTGTATGAATTGTGGAACCTAAATCTGGCCAATGCGCCCAAAACTGATTATACCATTGGCATCGATTCACTGGAAACGATGTTGGAGAAAATGGATGCACATCCAGCATCCATCTACAAAATCAAGGTTGGTACTACAGATGATCTTGAAAAATTCAAGGCCATCAGACAACATACCAACGCGATCATCAGGGTTGATGCCAATGCTGGCTGGACCCTGGATGAAGCCCTGCAGTTGCTTCCTGTTTTGGAACATCTCGGTATTGAATTGATTGAACAGCCCTTGGCCAAAGAAGATTTTGAAGGAACCAAAGTATTAAAAAATACAACATCAATTCCCATTATTGCTGATGAGTCTTGTGTAGGGGAGAAGGATGTTGAAAAATGTGCAGGTTATTTTTCTGGAATCAATATTAAACTCACCAAATGCAGTGGCATTACTCCTGCATTGGAAATGATTAAAAAAGCCAGGTTGTTAAACCTGCAAGTAATGCTGGGTTGCATGAATGAGAGCAGTATAGGAACAGCTGCATTGGCGCATCTGGCACCGATGGTAGACTTTCTGGATGCGGATGGACCCTTGTTGTTGAAGGAAGACCTTGGGGCTGGAATCGGGTTTATTGATTACCAATTGAAGCCAACCCTGTTGCCTGGATTAGGAATAACACCTTTCTTGGAAAGGCTATAACCTCCAGCCCAATCCAACGCCAATCATCCTTGGATTTCCTAGATGTGCAGCACCAAAATCATAGGCGTAGTTGATGTATTTTTTGCCCATCAGGTTTCTACCCCAAACGGAGATATCGAAATGATTTGTTCTGATGCTTGACCTGAAATTGACCAATCCATATGCCTCCTGCTCAATGGTGTTGGCAAGATCAAAGAACTGCTTGCCGACATGGTTGTATTCCAGCCTGAACATCAGTTCATGTGCAGCAACACTGGTCTGGTATTGTGTTGCAAAATAATTGGTGGACGACGGTGTAAATACTTGTTTGTTGCCGGATAGGTCAACCTGGGCACCATTGCTAACTACTCCCAAAACTGCATACTTGGCGGAGGTCAGACCTCCTGAATATTGTACGCTCAAGCCTTTTGCCAGTTTAAGTTCCATTTCAGCTTCCAAGCCCCATGCATTCATTTCCCCGGCATTTTGAATAATGGTAACAGCATCTGGTAACACCAGTAATGGAGTTTGGATATCCATCACTTTGTTATAAAAAACGGCAATGGCGTACCTGAACTGATTCTTCTTGTCCTTTCCTTTGATACCAGCTTCAAACATGTTGCTGAATTCAGGATTATAGGCAGACAATGGAATTTGAGATGGATCTGAAGAGATAGATGTCAAGCCACCACTCCTGAATCCTCTGCTGAAGGATAGATACATCAGCTCATGTGCAGTAGGCTGGTATTGGATGCCCAGTTTGGGTGAAAATGCTCCATAGGATGATTTTCCTGTAGTATCAGCCATCATGGGAAAAGAGGGTCTTGGTTTTTTCTCATATTCACTGCCAATGGTCAACTGTCTATTTTCCCTGTCAATGCGCATGCCACCATTGATGCTAACTTTTTCGTTGACTTTATAACTCATGTGACCATAAGCAGCAAGACCATTGTTATCTCCTTTGTTGATTGAAATAATGGAGAAATTCTTATCTGGTACACCAAAGAGTCCGGCATCGTTTCCAAAAACTGTCGCCTGTTTGGTAGGACTCTTTTGAGAGAATTGGTATATACCTGCACTCCAATCAAAAGCCTGATTGGGAGAAGATTTTACCGAATTAAACCTTAGTTCGTTTGTTGTAACAGTTACTGTATTGAAATCTTTACCGTAATTGTTGAATATTCCTACAATATCAGCAGGGGAGAAGTCTGCATCCAGTGTATTCTCGTAATACCTGTAATTGCGCTGTCTTGCATGCTGAAGGGTGATATCCGTTTTCTTTCCCTTGTGTTTGGCAACAGCTGAAACGTTCCTACTATTGTCTCTCATTGAGGATGTGAGGTTCTGAGAAAGGGTATATGGCTTTTTAAACAATGCTTTCATGTCATTCACCAGTGGAAAAGCACCATCGTTTTTTGCAATATATTGTTTGAGATCAGCATGCAAACTCCAACCCCTGCTCAAAAAATATTTCAGCTGCAGGTTTAACATGGTTTGTTGTTGGTTGTCAAATTTCTTGTTGAGGAATTCATTGGTATAAAATCCATTTTTACTGTCATGCAAGGCCGACATGCCCAGAAAAAGTTTATTCTTGATGATTGGAGCATTGACAGCAGCATTGATTCTTTTCTGTCCGTTATTGCCAATTTGAACACCGGCATTGATTTGCCTTCTGTTGGTTGGTTTCTTTGTTGTGATATTGATGACCCCTCCCATGGCATTTCTGCCATAAAATGTACCCTGAGCACCACGAATGATATCAATACTTTCAATTTCATTCAATTGTGGGATGTAGGTATCCAAATTGAATTGTGCAACACCATCAACATAAGTAGCAACTGATTGTTCATATGAAGTGGTAACCATTCCCCTGATGCCAGTTACATTTCGGTTGTCTCCAGAATTGGCGATAAACAAATTGGGTGCAAATCCGGATAAGTCGCTGATTTCCCAGATCCTCATGTCCCTAATCTGTTTTGCATTGATGGAACTAACGGAGCCAGGGGTGTTCAATATATTCACTTGCTTTTTATCATTGGAAACAACAACCTCATCCAACTTGATGGAATTGGATTCCATCAAAATGGAAACCTCTTGTGTATTGTTCAGTTGCCCCTTCCAGATAACAGATGCATATCCTTCTGCGGATACAAGCAATTCATAGTAACCCTTTGCTAAATTGTTGTAAACAAGTTTATCGTTTTGCTGATTCTCAATCAACCTATTAACATTAAGAAAACTGACTTCTACTCCTTCAATTTTGTTGCCCTGTTTGTTTTTTGCTGAGATGGTAAGGGTAATGTTATCCTGAGAAAAACCAGATAAGGAGAGCAGTAGAAAGGTGAAAACAAAGAAATGGCGCATGTGGAATGTTATTTGTTGTTATTTTTTTTTCTTTTCTCAGCAATGCTTTTAAGTGAGTTGATACTGACATTCAATTCGAATCCAATAAGTAGAACGAGTGAATTTACGAAAATCAAAAACATCAGAATCAAAATACTACCCAATGATCCATAAATTTTATTGTATGAAGCAATATTGTTTACCCAATATGAGAATAAATAAGTGAAAGACATAATCAAAATGGTTGCAAGCAGCGCTCCGGGAGTCCTGATTTTCCATTTTTTTTGGACATGTGGTGCATAGCGGTATATAAGGCCAGTCGCCAAAAAAATCAAAAAGAATGTAAGCAGAAAATGGCCAGAACCGAAAATAAAATCAATAACACTGTCTTTGATTTTCATTTGCTCAATGACCCAGTTCAAAATGATGGTTTGTGTGAGCATGATTATGATAGTGGCAATGATCAACAAGACGATGATAAACGTAAGCCTGATGGCACTAAGCCTTACTTCAATGAAATTTCGCTCTTCCACTTCAATATGCAACATGGATTTCCTAAAAGTTCTCATGATGGTCAAAGTGGCATTTGAGGAGAAATACAATGCCAATAAAAGACCGAATGACAGTGTACCCGTACCAGTAGAGAAAAAGTCATCCATAACATTTTTGATCATGGTGTAAGTTGATACATCCGGAATTACACCGCGGAGAAGAACAAGAACCTCATCGTACAATCTTTTAGAACCTGGTATGTAAGATAAGATGGTAAAGATGAAAATGAACAGGGGAGGAACAGCCATCAAGAAGTTGAATGCCACAGAAGCAGCCCTTTCGTTCAGCCCTATTTGTTGCGTCTGTTTGTAGAAAAAATGAAGTACATCATACAAAGGAAGTCCCTCAAATCCTGGCAAAACCAGTTTTTTTGACCAGTTGATCACTGTTTTTACAGGCCTGCTTTCAATCAGGATCCTTTGTAATTTAATCATTGTTATCGATTAGTGTATCCTTAGGCTGTCCAAAGCCCTTCTGTATTTTCGGGCATTTTCAAAATGCTCATCTTCAGTTGATGCAAAGCTATGCGATCCTGAGAAGTCTGCATTTGCACAAAAAAACAAAAAGTCAGTTTTTTCAGCTTTTAAAACTGCATCAATTGAGGAAATTGATGGTGTACAAATAGGACCTGGAGGCAATCCTTTGTTTCTGTAGGTATTGTATGGAGAACTTGCCGTTGAACTGATGTGCTTGAATGTAACCCTTTTGATGCTAAAATCTCCTACCGCGTACTTGATGGTTGGGTCAGCGCCAAGGGGCATGCCTTTATTTAATCTGTTGATGTACACACTGGCCATTGTCGGTTTTTCTTTGTTGTTATTGGTCTCTTCTTCAACAATGGAGGCTAATGTAATCACGTCTTCTTTGGAAAGACCAAGCAATTTAGCATTGTCAATCCTGCTGTCATTCCAAAACGAATTTGACTCTTTGGTCATCCTTTTCATGAAATCACTGGGGCTGCTGTTCCAGTAAATTTCATAAGTATTCGGAATGATAAGGGTCATCAAGGTTTCTTGCTTTACTCCGAAGGGTTGGATGGAGTCATCATTGGAGATGAAACGATATATATCAGCCTCAG
Source organism: Chitinophagaceae bacterium (assembly GCA_947442625.1). Lineage (GTDB taxonomy): Bacteria > Bacteroidota > Bacteroidia > Chitinophagales > Chitinophagaceae > Pollutibacter. The sequence continues at coordinate 4,615 of CANEWJ010000041.1, read as the reverse complement.
CGCATTCAAGCTTTCCTCCTACATATTTTGCAAGTTCTCTTTTTGTTCTGAACTTGTTGATGGTAAGTTCTACAGGCGTTTGTCTGCCTCCCTTCAAATTCCGGAAAATGGTAAAAATGCTTGCATTTTTTTCGATTACATATCTCCCTGGCTTGATTGCTGCCCAGTATCCTGACCATTCAGACAATGCCATAAAAGTGGTATATCCCACCGGTTTGAGGTGTTTGCGTACAAGCTGCTTGACAAATGATTTATTCGCCTTCTTGGTTGGAATATACAAAGTTGCCTCTTCCGCATTAAAACTGGTTGAAGGCCTGAGAAAAAGCACATAAAAGAAAGCTGCAGAAACGAAGGCCAGAACCGAGAGTAAAACAAATGAAATTAAGTTAGATCGTTTTTTGACCGGTTTTTTCCTTGTTTGTTTCTTTGCCATACCTCAAATTATACAAAAAACCCCGCTTTCTGAGAGCAGGGTTTTATCATAATGAATATTGTTTATTTGGGTTGGGTGGCTGCTGGTGCTGGAGCCTGTGGCATTGGGGCTGGGGCCTGTTGAGGAGCTGCATTTCCAGTGGTGGTTGGGATACTTTTCAAAGTTTCAGATCCAGCTGATTTACCTGAATTGATGACCAAAGCAGAAATCAGGCAAAGAATAACCAAAATACTTGACAATACCCAGGTTCCTTTCTCTAAAACATCAGTTGTTTGCTTTACACCCATAAATTGGTTGCTGAATCCTGCAATATTACCGGCTAGTCCTCCACCTTTTGGATTCTGGATCAACACGATACCCGCCAAAAGGACTGAAACCAATATGATTAAGATGATAAAAATTGTTGTCATATCTTGTTTTCTTTGATCTGTGAAATTTTGTCTGCAAAATTATGGCTATTGTGAGGATTTTGCAAACTTAATTTGTCATATACCTCAATGGCTTTTGCCCTAAGTCCTTGTTTCAGGTAAACTTCTGCCATTGCCTCCGTGAATACTGCCTCAGATTGACGCTCTTCTTCCTTGTGGGCGCTAAGAATAGATTGAATGTTCTTAACGTTAACTGTTTCTACGCCTGGTTGAAGCCTTTTCATTGTTTTTAGCCAGGCAGTGAAACTTTTCACCTTTCTGGAAAGTTCATCTTTATCACCTTCCATGTTGATTTTGATGCCCAGAGAGGCGAAATAATCAACGGTATGGTAGGGGGTCAGAGGGAATTCAAAATCATTGTTTGTTTGGAGAGCAGTATTTGTTTCGTTGTCTTGTAGATCAATCTTCTCAATGGATTGAACCATTGCTGGCTCATGAAAGCCTCCTTCATTTTCATCAAATTCAACTTGTTCGCCCACACTGCCTTCGGCAGGCAAGCTCAACGTCTCTAAACCTCCCTCAACCGCTATAAAACTCCCATCAACAACTTCCTCCACTTCTTCCTCATTTGCGTTGTTATGATTGAAATCATAGAAGATTTTCCTGAAATTTCCTTTTTCACCTTCTTCCCTGAGTTGGTAGTTGAGCCAGTTGGAGTCATCAAAAAACAATGCTGTCTTCGAAACAGCATCAGGAAAGTCAAGGTGGTATTGAGATTTTAGTTTGCAGGTATATAAAAACTGTATGATAGAAGAATAGGGAAACTCTTCAGCATGACCCCTAAGTTCGTCAAGTGTTATTTCATCCATGCTTTCTCTCTGAAAGAGTGATTGAATCATAAAATCAGTTTCCTTCGTCATTCTGCTAATTTAAGCTCCTTTACCAATTTGAAAAAATCCGATTGAAAATCTCATCGGTAAGGTTGTTGACCATCTGTTCATTCAACTCGGCTTCTGCCTGTGTCAGGCTGTTGCTGGCAGAAAATGGGAAATTTCTGGTGATATCTGCCTCAAAGTTCTTTTTCTCATCTTGTTTGTTCTTGAAAATAATGTGGACGGTGACATTCAGGTTGTTACTGGCAACCTGTTGCTGCGAAATACCTGATGTGTTGACGGAATAATCGCTGATATAACCACTTATTTCATAGTCTGCATCATTATTGGTTTGTGATAGCCTTGTTTGATTAATGATTTTTTGTCTGAGCTTGTCTGAGAGTTTTGGACTTAGCTGAGGATTGATATACCTGGCTTTGTTTTCAATGAAGAATACCCTAACCGTCTTTATTTCGGGAGGGATGGAAACATCTTTCAGTGAATACCTGCAAGTACCTTGGATACTGAGAATGGCCAATACAACAAGCAGATATTTGGCATACTTGCTGAATAAAGTATTAATCTTCAATATCATATTCTTTTAGTTTTCTGTAAAGCGTTCTTTCACTGATGCCTAAATCAGAGGCAGCATCTTTTCTTTTTCCTTTGTGCTTGCGCAGTGCTTTCTCAATCAATTCTTTTTCTTTGTCCATGATGTTGAGCGACTCATCAACAAATATGGTATCCTGCATGTCCCTGTTTTCTGTTAAAAACATGGATTGACTGGTAACAGGAATGACGCTTCCATGGGTATGGTGTTCCTGCTGTTGTCTGGCAATGGGCAGATCTTGCAGATAAGATTCCTCCATCACATGAGAAACTGATGGAATATTGGAAGGATTCTGAACGATCTCAAGAAACATTTTCTTCATCTCCGTGACATCCTTTTTCAAATCAAAGAACAACTTGTAAAGGATATCCCGCTCATTCATGAATTCATTCTGCCCTGAAGACATGGAGCCAGAGCCAACCAGCATGGGCAAATTGTTAACGTTGTTCTTGGGTAAAAACCGTTCAAGGTCGTTGCCTGTAATGGTTTTATCTTCAGCCAACACGGATATCTGCTCAGCAATATTTTTCAATTCACGCACATTTCCTGGCCATGGATAGTTAAGCATCATGGCTTTTGCCTCTTCGGTCAGTTGAATGGGGCTGGTCCTGTATCGCTCCGCGAAATCAACAGCAAATTTTCTAAAAAGCAGGATGATATCTTCTTTTCTCTCTCTGAGTGAGGGAACCCTGATGGGAACTGTATTGAGCCTATAATATAGGTCTTCCCTGAATTTGTTGTTCTGTGTTGCGGTAAGCAAGTCTTTGTTTGTAGCTGCAATAACCCTTACATCCGTTTTCTGCACTTTCGAAGATCCTACCCTGATGAATTCTGAGTTTTCCAGCACCCTCAAAAGCCTCGCCTGGGTTCCCAACGGTGTTTCACCAATTTCATCCATGAAAAGGGTACCACCATTGACCGTCTCAAAATAGCCTTTTCTGGAGTCAACTGCTCCTGTGAAAGATCCTTTTTCATGACCAAACAGTTCAGAATCGATGGTTCCCTCGGGTATGGCACCACAGTTCACAGCAATGAACGGATTGTGTTTTCTTGGTGACAAAGCATGGATGATTTGTGAAAAAATCTCCTTCCCGACGCCACTCTCTCCCACGATAAGCACCGTAAGGTCGGTATTGGCAACCTGCGTTGCTACCTGCAACGCGTAGTTTAGGGCAGGGGAGTTGCCGATGATGCCAAATCTATTTTTTATACTTTGAATGTCCATAGATTGCTGTTGTTAGGAATGATTGACAATTTTTCCCATCAGCGTACCCTGTGTACAGGTTTCTGCCATCACATGCACAAAACTGCCTGGTTGAAGCTGGCTATTTTCAATTTTATCGAAAACCATCACTTTATTTTGGCTGTTTCTTCCCATCCATTGTTGGTCACTTTTTTTGGAGTTCCCTTCAATCAAAACTTCAAAAACATTTCCAATATCTCGTTTATTCGTTTCAAGGGATAAACTGTTTTGCAGTTTGACGATCTCATCCAGCCTGCGTTTTTTTACTTCATCAGGAATGTCATCTGTATAGCGCTTTGCAGCAAGGGTGCCCGGCCTTTCTGAATAAGCAAACATATAGCTGTACTCGTATTGAGACTGACGCATGATGTCAAGGGTATCCTGGTGGTCTTGCTCAGTTTCTGTACAAAATCCTGTGATGATGTCTGCACTGATGGCGCAATCAGGCATGATTTGCTTTATTCTTTTTACCTTGGCCAGGTACCATTCCCTGGTATAGGTCCTGTTCATCAGTTGCAAAATTCTTGTAGAGCCACTTTGTACAGGCAAGTGAATGTATTTGCAAATGTTGGCATGTGCCTTCATTGTGTGCAAGACCTTATCAGTAATATCTTTGGGGTGAGATGTACTGAATCGGATGCGAAGGGATGGACTGATCTCTGCCACTTTCTCGAGCAACATGGCAAAATCTACCGGATGATTGGTTGTGGGGTCAACCCAGTAATAACTGTCAACATTTTGGCCGAGCAAGGTTACTTCCTTGTAGCCCTGTTCAAAGAGGTCCTTACATTCCGCAACAATGGAGGCATCATCTCTGCTCCTTTCCCTTCCTCTTGTAAAAGGAACTACACAAAAAGCACACATGTTATTGCAGCCCCTCATGATGCTGACAAACGCATTGATTCCATTGGAATTGAGGCGAACAGGAGAAATATCAGCATAGGTTTCTTCCCTGCTGAGCAATACATTTACGGCTTTTGTGCCGGAATCGGCTTCATCAATCAACTGCGGTAAACTGCGGTATGCGTCCGGGCCAACCACAATATCAACCAGTTTTTCTTCTTCAAGCAGTTTGCTTTTCAGCCTTTC
>CANEWJ010000040.1 GCA_947442625.1 Chitinophagaceae bacterium | reverse complement strand
CCTTTCTGCCAGCCTTGCTAAAAAAGGTGGGGGAAACATTGGACACAGCGCCCATTTTTGGGGAAGTGTTTATGGGGTTTTATTTACTTACCTGTCAGCAAAACTGATCAGTGGTGTTGATCTTGCCGTTTATTTTTATACCTCAGTTTTCAAGTGATTGTGTTAAGGAAATCAACATGATTTTTTGAGAGGATGCGCTGAGTTTGAACCGATCATCGATTCTTCTGCCCACTACCCAAATGATTTTTTTATCAGATTCAACGACCCATTGATTTTCTTTTTCGGCCAGCGATAACTTGAGGTCGGTAAGCAGTTTGGCTACCTTCTTCTTTTTTCGCATGCCCAATGGATAAAAATAATCTCCCGGCTTCCATGGCCTGAGTATCAATGGAAATGTAACAGCGCGCAAGTCAATCCAGGCATGATTTGCCTCTTCATCTGGCACACGATTGCCATCATATTTCTTGATCTTCAAAAGACTGTTGTTAAATAATACCGATTCATGTCCTTCCTCTATCACAATGATTTCATGTATATTTTCTTCGATGGAATCAATCAGCAACCAATTCCGGTTACGCAATACCCTGTGGGTGTTTGAAGAAACGGATTTGCCTGAGATGGCATCAAACAATTTTTTGATTTCAGGAACCTGATGGGCAGAAAAACCAAAATCCCTGAACACCTCAAACATGATGGTATCGATGGGAGACATGGAACGTAATTTATTCACTGGGATGGCCAGCGATTGGCCTTGATGCATTATCAAGCCAGCCTTGATCTTTTCTATTTGTTTTCTATAAATGATTTCCATCTCTGAAAACCGCTTGGCATTGTCAAGCAGGTTTTGAGCAACTGCAGGAAATATTTTCTCCACCTGTGGAATGACATGGTGCCTGAAATGGTTGCGGGTATAGTTGTCCTGTATATTTGAGCTGTCGTCCACCCATGCAATGGCATTGGATTCAGCAAAATCAAGGATTTCAGCTCTAGTAGCAAACAACAAAGGCCGGATCAGGGTACCGGCTTTCAGCTGCATGCCGTGCAGGCCTGCAATTCCTGTTCCCCTGAAAAAATTCATGGCAATGGTTTCCACCTGATCATCCGCATGATGTGCAGTGAGCAAATAAGTGTTTCTGTTTGCTTTTTTTCGGACCTCCATCACCTTGTCAAACCAATCATACCGAAGGATGCGGGCCACTTCCTGCACACCCTTTCCCATTGTCTTTATGGCTGCTTCTGTATCAAATGATTGAACATGGCAAGGGATCTCCATGGAATGGGCCAATGCTCGTACAAAATCCTCATCCCTCTTGCTTTCCTCTCCCCGCAAATTAAAATTACAATGGAGGATTTCAACAGGCTGGTTCATCCTGTGCAACAGGGTGGCCAACACCACAGAATCAACACCGCCACTGCATGCCAGCAGCAACAAGTCTGCCTCTTGCCAAAGGCCATTGCTGTTTACATGATCCTGAAAACGCGACTGCAAACCCATCACTTCATTTTGTTTACTCCTTCCACTCATACGTCAAGTTCATCTTTTAGCTGAGACAATGCCCCTTTTAATTCTCTGCAATCATTCTCCGCGTTGACCTTGCCGGCAATGATGATCCCCTTCTCATAAACCTTCAGTGCATTTTCATGGTCACCCAGCTGTTCATACAATTTGCCCAAATGGTAATAGGTACCAGAATGATTTTCATCTACAGCCAGCAACGAATTCATCGCTTCCAATGCGTCATCATATTGGCCAAGCTTGAGCAATTCCATGGCAAGGGCATGCCGGCTGAACATATCCGCCGGATATGTATCGATAAATGCTTTCAGCCTTGAAATACGTTCCATTGTGTAAAAAGTTGATGCCAGTGATGCAATTGCAAAAATAGCCTTCATGAAGAACAACACGAAATTTGACCTGAATGATGGTGCTGATCATGCATTCTCATGAGGTTTGGCATGCCAAAGTTCATTCGTGCAGTGAAGGAATTGGAAAAATTTTACCTTAAATTTGTGATGGATATGAGAAAAATAGAACTGGAAATCGTTGCACTCTCCCACTCCATCACGCAAAGCAATTCTTATGCTGTTGTGCTGGGGGAAGTAAATGGGCTCAGGAAACTACCAATTGTGATTGGCGGTTTCGAGGCCCAGGCGATAGCTGTTGCCCTTGAAAAAATGAAACCCACTAGGCCGCTCACGCACGACCTGATGAAAAATTTCATGCTGGCTTTCAATGTTGACCTGCACGAAGTCGTCATATCAGATCTTCAGGAAGGTATTTTTTACGCTAAACTCCTCTGCAGCACTGAGGCTGACACAGTAGAGATAGACTCACGCACCTCCGATGCACTGGCCATGGCCGTAAGGTTTGGATGCCCGATTTATATTAATGAAAACATCTTTGATGTTGCGGGCGTAGAAAATCCTGAACAAAGTGCTCAGCCCACACAGGTTAAATCCATCGTTACTGAAGGCAATGGCCATACAGACATCAAAAGCCTGGAACTGGACGAACTGCATGTCCTCTTGAATGAAGTATTGGAACAGGAAGATTATATCCGCGCCATTGCGATCAGGGACGAGATCAACTCACGCAAAAAATAGATCAAGCCATGATCTATTTCCCCAATGCAAAAGTCAATCTTGGTCTGCGGGTAATCTCCCGAAGGGAAGATGGCTTCCATGATCTTGATACTGTATTTCTACCCGTACCGTTGAATGATGTCCTTGAAGTCATCACCCAATCAACAAGTTCAGCAGATGCTGTAACCTTCACCCATTCTGGCATTCCCATCCCAGGAGAGGCGTCATTGAATCTCTGTATCAAGGCTTACTACCTGCTCAAAAAAGACTATCCCGATCTCCCTTCCATTCTCCTTCATCTGCACAAGCATATTCCGATGGGTGCTGGCTTAGGAGGGGGCTCATCAGACGGCGCTTTCATGCTAAAGCTGTTGAATGACAAATACAAGCTAGGTATTGGTCTGGATCAACTCAAAACATATGCTCTTGCATTGGGCAGTGATTGCCCTTTTTTCATCATCAACGAGCCTGTTCAGGCAACCGGAAGGGGTGAAATCATGCAGCCCATCACCTGCACTTTATCATCCAAAACTATGGTATTGGTCTGCCCGGGCATCCATGTGAGCACCGCTGATGCCTTCAGGAAAATCAAGCTCTCGCCCAATGCTCCTTCTTGTGCTTCGGTTGTTGAAAAGCCCATCCAGGAATGGAAAAACACCCTGTTCAATGACTTTGAAGAACCCGTCTTCAAAGCGTTTCCGGAGATAGCAACCATCAAGGAAAAATTATACAATGCAGGCGCAGCCTATGCTTCAATGACTGGTACGGGCTCCACAGTGTACGGCATATTTGATACAAGCCCATCCCTTAAAGATCTGTTTCCTTCCCATTATCAACTGGAAAGCATTTTACTCTGAAGAATCTTTGGATGGCATCGTTGCATTTCATTGCTGGATTGCCTAACTTTATACAATGTTATTCATAAAGCAGTCATGTACTGCATTTCTCTCCGCCAATCTTGACCTGCTGAACCATTAGCGCCAACATCCAACTGACGAGGCTTCTGCAAAAAGCTTTTATTTTTTACAGTTCGATGGCATTGAGCATGCCATCATTTCAATCATCGTCCGGCCAAATGCATTATCATGCACAATTCACAATATTTTATTGACCTTGAATCTGCCTATGGTGCCCACAACTATCATCCCATTCCTGTTGTCATTTCAAGGGCTTCGGGTGTTGAAATGTGGGATGTGGAAGGCAGAAAATATGTTGATTTTCTCAGTGGCTATTCTGCGGTAAACCAGGGCCATTGCCACCCCCGCATCATCAAGGCACTTACTGATCAGGCCTCAACATTGACCCTCACCTCCAGGGCATTTTACAATGACCGTTTGGGTGAATATGAACGATTCATCACCCAGCTGTTGGGCTACGATAAACTGCTGCCCATGAATACGGGTGCTGAAGCGGTGGAAACAGGCATCAAATTGGCCAGAAGATGGGCTTATGATGTAAAAGGTATCGAGGAAAACAAGGCAAGAATCATTGTCTGTTCGGAAAATTTTCATGGTAGAACCAGCACCATCATTTCATTCAGCACAGACCCTTCTTCCCATGCAAGGTTTGGGCCCTTCATGCCCGGATTTGATGTCATCCCCTACAATAATCTTGAGGCGCTTAGAGAGGCATTGGAAAACAAGGATGTTGCAGGATTTCTGGTTGAACCCATCCAGGGTGAAGCCGGAATAATCATGCCAAACAAAGGATACCTTTCACAAGCCAAAGCAATGTGCGAAGCAGCCAATGTGTTGTTTATTGCTGATGAAATCCAGACCGGGCTCTGCAGAACAGGAAAAATGCTTTGTTGCGACCATGAAAATGTAAAACCCGATATTCTTTTGTTGGGCAAGGCCCTTAGTGGAGGAACCTTTCCGGTCAGTGCTGTTCTTTCACGGGATGAAGTGATGCTCACCATCAAACCGGGAGAACATGGTTCAACATTTGGAGGAAGCCCGCTGGCCAGCATGGTGGCCACCGAATCGCTAAAAGTGCTTGTTGAAGAAAATATGGCTGAAAATGCTATACGAATGGGGAAATTGTTGAGGGCTGGTCTGGCCGCCTTACAATCACCGCTGATCAGTGAAATCCGGGGAATGGGCCTCATGAACGCCATTGTTATCAATCACCCAAATCCGGATGCGGCCTGGATCATCTGTGAAACTTTCATGAAAAATGGTTTGTTGGCCAAGCCCACACATGGCGATAAAATAAGGCTATCACCTCCATTGGTCATCAATGCTGTACAGGTTCAAGAAGCCATTGCCATCATCGACAAATCCCTGAAGGAATGCATTGTTTAGGGGTTTAGTTGTAAATTTGCTTTCAATTTTGAACGCATGAGTGAAGAAAGATCGCTGAATTTCCTGGAAGAAATCGTAGAAGCTGACCTTGCCGCTGGAAAGCATGTGGAGATCCATACCCGGTTCCCGCCAGAACCCAATGGTTATTTGCATATCGGCCATGCCAAAAGCATTTGCCTGAACTTTGGACTTGCAGACAAATATGGCGGAAAAACAAACCTCCGTTTTGATGATACCAACCCAGTAACAGAAGACACCGAATATGTAGATTCCATCAAGGCTGATGTAAGGTGGTTGGGGTTTGATTGGGAAGAAGAGCATTATGCATCTGATTATTTTGATCAATTGTATGCTTACGCCGTTTCTCTGATCAACAAGGGCTTGGCTTATGTAGATGACCTGAGTGCAGAAGAGATCGCCACCATGAAGGGTACGCCTACAGAACCGGGAAAAGAAAGCCCTTTCAGGAACCGAAGCATTGAGGAAAATCTCTCCCTGTTCACGGCCATGAAAAATGGCGCGTTCAATGACGGTGAAAAAGTATTGCGGGCCAAGATAGACCTTGCCTCCCCCAACATGCACATGCGTGATCCCATCATGTACAGGATCAAGAAAATACACCATCACAGGACTGGCGATACCTGGTGCATATACCCTATGTATGATTTTGCCCATGGACAATCTGATTCCATCGAGAACATCAGTCATTCCATCTGTACACTGGAGTTCGAAGTACATAAGCCTCTGTATAACTGGTACATTGCCCAGCTGGGCATCTTCCCCTCCAATCAATTTGAGTTTGCCAGGCTCAACCTTACCTATACCGTGATGAGCAAGAGAAAACTCTTGCAGCTGGTGCAGGAAAAACTTGTAGACGGATGGGACGACCCGAGGATGCCAACCATTTCTGGACTCAGGAGAAGAGGCTACACTCCTCTTTCCCTGAGAAACTTTTGTGAAAGGATTGGCGTGCAAAGAAGGGAGAACATCATTGATGTTGGCCTCCTTGAATTTTGTGTGAGAGAAGACCTGAACAAAACTGCGCTGCGCAGGATGGTGGTGCTGGATCCAATCAAACTGATCATCACCAATTATCCGGAAGAACAATCAGAAATACTGAAAGGAGAGAATAATCCTGAATTGGAAGACAATGGCGGCTACAGAGACCTACCATTTGGCAGGGAATTGTGGATTGAGGCAGAAGACTTTATGGAGGAAGCCCCAAAAAAATGGTTCAGGCTTGCACCAGGCAACAAGGTAAGGTTGAAAAGTGCCTACATCGTCAGCTGCACTGGATTTGAAAAAGATGCTTCAGGAAAAGTGACTGCAGTTCATTGTGAATATATCCCTGAAAGCAAGAGTGGACAAGATACATCCGGCATCAATGCAAAAGGCACAATGCATTGGATATCAGCAGAAAAAGCAGAGAACGCTGAAGTAAGACTTTACGATCGTTTGTTCCAGGTAGAAGACCCTTCCAGCGAAGAGGGCGATTTCAAATCGTATATGAATCCCAACAGTCTTGAGATCATACAAGAAGCCAAGATTGAACCCTCGCTGTTGGAAGCCCAACCTGGTGAGCAGTTTCAATTCATCAGAAAGGGATATTTCACCTTGGACAGCAAGCTCTCCGCGGGAGGTAAACTTGTTTTCAACAGGACGGTTACCCTTAAAGATGCATGGAGCAAGGAGTCGAAAAAATAGCGACAGATTGGTCCTGTATTACCCTTGGCCGTATTTAACTTTTTGGCTCTTCAACCCTATTGACATTCCCCTCTGGTAAAAATGCCATGATGAAAATCAGGATGGAACAAACGAGCATCAAGTACAGCCCAATTTGCTTTTCAGGACAATACCCTCTGTAGCAGGAGCCAAACAATAGAAAATTTTTGATGGCATAGGCAACATTCAATCCACCTGCCAGAAAAGCCGTTCTTTTCAACCACAATACTTTGACAAAAGAGCAAGCGGTGGTGATTCCTGCTATAATAAGCAGGAGCTTGCCCGGCTTTCCATACATGTTCCTTTCAGTAAAGAAAGCATTGAAAGACTTGTTGATGTCTGCATGGAAAGTCCATGGCATGAAGCATGCAGCCAAAAGGAGCAAAAAAGCAAGCAGGCTGATCCACTTTGAATAACGTACCATATTAAAAAAAGCGAAGGGTTTTGTTTCCTTCGCTTTGAGGTCCCGAGCGGATTCGAACCGCTGTAGAAGCTTTTGCAGAGCTCTGCCTAGCCACTCGGCCACAGGACCTAATAAGAGCAGGGTTTATCGCACGAACACGTGCAAAATTAGTAATTTTGAACTGATTTACCATATCAATCAGTGAGATCATTCATAAAACAATTTCAATGAACAGCATAGAAGCCTCGGAATTGATCATCAATGCAAGAGGCGCCGTATATCACCTGGACCTTCGTCCGGAAGAAATTGCCGACACCATCATCACGGTTGGAGATCCTTTCAGGGTAGAAAAAGTCAGCAAATATTTCGATCATATTGAACACCGCTCCAGCCATAGGGAGTTCATCACCCATACTGGAACGGTCAATGGCAAAAGGATCAGTGTGCTGTCTACAGGTATTGGACCAGACAATATTGATATTGTGATGAATGAATTGGATGCACTGGTCAACATAGACCTCACCAACAGAACTGAGAACAAGGAAAAAAAGCAACTGAACATCATCAGGATTGGCACTTCCGGCTCCTTGCAGCCAGAGATTGGGGTGGATAGTTTTGTGGCCAGTACCCATGGCATTGGCCTTGACAACCTGCTTCATTTTTATCCGTACAGGAACAATGAAGTGGAATCGGAAATGTTGCGGGCTTTCAAGACGCAAACCACCCTGCATCCGAACCTATCCTCACCTTATATTACCAGCGCCAGTGCAATTTTGCTTGCCAAACTGGTGGATGGTTGTCATGCTGGCATAACAGCCACCTGCCCGGGTTTCTACGCCCCACAAGGACGCAATCTCCGCCTCGGACTGTCTATGCCACAGCTCAACGACCAGTTGACGGCCTTCAGGTTCGGCAACCTGAAAATCACGAATTTTGAAATGGAGACTGCTGCCATTTATGGTTTAGGCAAGATGATGGGTCATCATTGCCTTTCCCTGAGTGCCATCGTAGCCAACAGGATTGCAAGGGAATTCTCTGCCGATGCAGATGCAACAATTGAAAAGCTGATCAGGCAGGTGTTGGGGAGGATTTAGAGGTTGAAAGGTTTAAGGGTTTAAAGGTTTAGGGGTTAGGGGTTGTTTAAATGAAACTAATGGAAATAATTTTTTACAAGTACCAGGGAACGGGGAATGATTTTGTAATTCTGGACAACAGGGATTGTGTATACAGCACCTTTACTGAGGATCAGGTCAAATTCCTTTGCGATCGGAAATTTGGCATTGGAGCCGACGGGCTCATGCTGTTGGAAACCCTCGAGGGGTTTGATTTCAGGATGAAATACTTCAACGCAGATGGAAAAGAAGGCAGCATGTGCGGGAATGGTGGAAGGTGCTTGGTTCAGTTTGCCAAAGACATGGGCATCATCCGCAGCCATTATCATTTTTTAGCGGTGGATGGGCCACATGAGGCTGAGTTTGATTCAAAAGGATCGATCAGGTTGAAGATGCAGGATGTCAATGCCATTGCCTCAGATGGAGCTGACAAGGTACTTGACACAGGCTCCCCTCATTATATCAGGTTTATGGATAACCTTAACCATCTGGATGTTTTTACTGAAGGAAGAAAAATCAGGTACAATAACCAATACACTGAAAAAGGCATCAATGTCAATTTTGTTTCCCGCGAAAATGATGGCATCCGCGTCAGGACCTATGAAAGGGGGGTGGAAGATGAAACCCTGAGTTGCGGAACTGGTGTTACAGCATCGGCCATTGCTGCATCCAATGGCATGGGCCAGCAACATGTTTTCATCAACGTTGAGGGCGGAAAACTCGAAGTGGCCTTCCATAGGTTGGATGAACAGCATTGCAATGACATCTGGTTGATTGGTCCTGCAACCTTTGTTTTCTCAGGAAAAATATCTTTGGCCCTTTAAGCCCGAGTAGATAAAACAATTTTAAAAATAAACACTATGTTCAACATCAGGGTATATGGAATTTTGATTTCAGATGACAACAAGGTTTTGGTCAGTGATGAATTCATCAGGGGTAATTACTATACCAAATTTCCTGGTGGCGGCTTGGAATTTGGGGAAGGCACCCGGGAATGTCTTGCCAGAGAATTCATGGAAGAAATGAACCTCCGGGTCAGGATTGGTGAGCATCTTTATACAACAGATTTTTTCCAGATGTCTGCTTTCAATCCAGAGCACCAGATTGTGTCCATCTACTACAAGGTACATCCATTAGAAGAAATCAAGGTACCTCTGAGAGAAAAGCAATTTGATTTTGATGAAGAACAGATGGCCGTTTACCATGCCACCGGAGAAACAGAGACCTTCAGGATGATTCCCTTTGAAGCATTCAATGAAGCTTCTGTTCACCTGCCCATAGACAAAGTAGTGGCCATGTTGATAAAGCAAGGATAATCAATGGCCAGGTTAGGTTTATTTTTTCAGTGCATCCCGTATTTCTGTCAACAGTGTTTCAGTGGTTGACAGCGGTGCAGGACCAGCCGGTGCTTCAGCTTCTTTCTTTTTCAGTGCGTTGATGCCCTTGATCACAAGAAACATTACAAATGCAACAATGATAAAATCGATGACCACAGTAACGAATGCACCCCATTCTATTGCAACCTCATCAATTTTGGCAGTAAGCACTTTGCCCGCAGGATCTTTAATCTCTTCCATTCCAGCCTTCAATACAAGCTTTTTATCGTAAAAATTTGTGCCGCCCGTCAAGAGTCCAATCAGCGGGGCAATGAGTTTTTCGGTGAACGTGGATACCACTTTTCCAAAAGCACCTCCCATAACAAATGCTACAGCAATGTCTACGAGGTTTCCTTTAAGGGCAAATGCTTTGAATTCTTTGATGAAGGCCATGGCAATAGGTTTAAGCGGTTGAACTTGCCAACCAAAGGTTGGTAATCCAGCCGAAGGTTGGGAAGTTGAAGGGGTTGAGGTGGAAACACCCTTCTAATGGAGGTAAATACGCTAGAACAATTGGAAGTGGATTAAATTTACGAAAAACTTTGCTTACTTGTACTGTACATCAACCTTAAAATGCAACTTCTTCATCTTCATAGAAAAGAAAACAATTATACCCCAAGTTTTGCGGTGATTTAGCCTATAAAACAAAAAGCGATAAAGTGTTTATCAATATATTTGTCTTTCTCAAGCATAAATAAAATCAATGAAAACAATCAATTTCAAGGCCATCTACCCTCACCTTATGGCTATTGCTGTATTTCTCATTGTTGCTGTTATCTACTGTAAACCAGCACTGGAGGGTAAGGTACTGCAACAATCTGATGTAACCCAGTGGAAGGGAATGGCACAGGATGCCCTTGAATACAGAGAAAAAAATGGCATAACGCCGCTGTGGACCAACAGCATGTTTGGCGGAATGCCCACCTATCAAATCACGGGAATTCCAGTGAGCGCATACTCCATTGGTGGACTTGATGCCCTGTTTACCTTGAAACTTACCGAACCTGTTGGACTGTTTTTCCTGGCCAGCATTTGCTTCTATTTTCTGGCACAAGTCCTTGGATTCAGTACCCTGGTGAGCATCATCGGCGGATTGGCCTACAGCTATGCCACCTATAATCCAATCATTGTTACCGTTGGGCACATGACTAAAATGCACGCCATTGGTTATCTGCCCTTGTTTGTCGGATCGGTACTCCTGATTTTCAAACGCAAATACCTGATAGGTGCCTTGATGACAGCCATTGCCACTGCATTGTTTGTTCAGGCCAACCATCTTCAAATCAATTATTATGGCATGATCATCGTCTTGTTCATGTCTATGTATTACCTGGTCATTTGGCTGAAGGAAAAAGACTATGCCCATCTGCTAAAAACCATTGGGTTCGGACTTGCGTCAGGATTGATCGGATTGGCCGTCAACGCAGTAATGCTGGTCAGCACCGCAGAATATGGAAAGGCATCCATCAGGGGTGGAAGCGCGTTGGCCATCAAGGAAGGAAAAGCATCATCAACCGGCCTGAGCGCAGACTATGCCATGAGTTATAGCATGTACCTGTCTGAATCGCTGGTTTTGATGTTCCCCAACATCTATGGCGGATCAAGCGATCCCAATACAGTTGACCTTGAAAAGACAAAAGCCGTTGAAGCATTGCAACAAATGCCACAGGAAGTTGCGCAACAACTCCAATCCTTCATGCAGTTTTACTGGGGAGGAATTGGCTTCACCGCCGGACCTCCTTACATTGGTATCCTGATTTGCTTCTTTGCATTCATTGGCCTTGGCATGAAAGTCAATCCAAACAGGTGGTGGATATTAGCAACCCTTGTTTTTTCCATTTTGCTGGCCGCAGGATCTTATTTTTTGCCTTTCAATACGTTCATGCTTGACTACCTTCCCCTTTACAATAAATTCAGGGCGCCAAGCATGATCATGGTCATCCCTACCCTTTTGGTAGGCATCATGGCCCTGTATGGCATGGAAGCAATGACCAGTGAAAATAACTTCAAAGAGATATTCAAGAAATACCGTACCGGATTCATCGGATTAGGATTGGTTTTGGGTGTCGTTCTTTTCCTCTACATGAGTTCTGACTTTAAGACTGAAGGCGACAAGCAATTGATGAGCCAGGTGATGCAAATTCCTGACCAGAACCAACGTGCCGCGTTTCTTGAGCCCGTCAGGTCATTTACGGATGCGCTGGCTTCCGATAGAAAAGGCATGATCATGGCTGACCTCACAAGAGGCTTCATTTTCATGGGACTTGCCCTTCTTTTGATCTTCTTGGTTGCGAAAAAAAGCATCAGTAAAACAGTATTTCTCTCTGCCATAGGATTGTTGACCCTGATTGATTTGTTCCAGGTCAATACCAAATACCTGAAGCACGAGCAGTTCATTGAAGCCGATGAAAATGAAAATGTTTTTTCGCTCACAGCACTGGACATTGCCCTTAAAAAAGACAAGAGCAGCTACCGCGTGCTGGACCTGAGGGGTGGTGTTCAAAAGGCTTTCAATGAAGGAGCACTGATAGCCTATCACCACAAATCAGTTGGCGGCTACAATCCTGCAAAGTTGAGCATTTACCAAGACCTGATAGAAAACCAATGGTATAACTTTCCAGACTGCCGTCCAATTGCCAACATGATGAATACTAAATACATCATCACGGGCAACATGGCAACTGATACCGTACCCAATCTGGAAGCCCTTGGCAATGCCTGGTTTGTAAAAGGAATTGACGTCAAAAAAGGACCTGCTGAAGTGATGAGTGCCCTCAGCTTTTTTAATCCAAGAGATACGGCCATTGTGGAAGAAAAAGACAAAACCAGTGCGCTTGATGGAATAACTTTTGACAGCACTGCATCCATCCAACTGATTGCCAATAGCAATGATGAAATCAGCTATAGTGCAACCACCAATACAAAACAATTGGCCGTTTTCAGTGAGGTTTACTATCCCTTTGGATGGAAAGCTTTCATCGACAACAAGGAAGTTCCGATCATGAAAGTCAATTATGTATTGCGGGCACTGGCCATTCCGCCCGGCAAACATGAGATCCGATTTGAACTCAAACCTGCTTCGATTGCTACAGCCAAATTGGTTTCCAACACAGCGTCGATCTTTCTTTGGACATTGTTGTTTACCATTGGATTCATCGAATTCAGGAAACAAAAAAAGAATGCCTAATCCATTCAGACGATGAAACTCTCCATTGTTATTTGCAGCTATAACCGTGCTCAATACATTGGAGACGCGCTGGATAGTTTGTACAATCAAACTGCCAGCCGCTCAGATTTTGAAGTGATACTGGTAGACAACAACTCTACAGATGGAACACCCACAGTATATGCAACCTGGAGAGAACACCATCCTGATGGTAATTTTCAATACCTGACCGAACACCAACAAGGAGCCTCCTTTGCAAGAAATACTGGTGCGGCTCATGCCAAGACGGATTGGCTTTGTTTTATCGATGATGATGCTGTTGCTTTCCCGGATTTTGTTGCCAACATCATCCAACATACCCAGAAAAAGCCTGCCGTTGTTGGGTTTGGAGGAAAAATCATCCCCAAGTATATCCCAGAGAAACCGGTTTGGATGAGTTACTATGTTTCATCGCTTGTAGGCAACTTTGATTATTCACCGGTTCCCTGTGCATTCAAAAAAGGAAAATACCCGCTTGAATCCAACATGATCATCAAAAAATCTGTTTTTGACCAGGTGGGTGGTTTTAATATTACCCTTCCCGGCGTGATAGGAACACTGAGGATTGGGGGCGAGGGGAAGGAGCTCTTCTACAAGGTTATAGGACTTGGAGAAGAAATATACTACGACCCCAGCATCATTGTTTACCATGTGGTAGAGACCAAAAAACTCACGAAGGAATATTTATACCGGGTTGCCAGCGGTATTGGCCGAGGCGAAAGGGTAAGAACCCTTTCCATCTCTTCACTTAGCTATACAATGAAATTGATTGAATACTGTTTCAAATTGGGTGCAGCAGTCGTATTGGGAATCAAATATGCACTCATGGGTAAGGCTGCACAGTCTTGGAAAGTAATTCAGTTCAGGATAGATGCAATGCTTGGCCTTCTTAACAAATAAATCGATCCCATCACAGGTACTTGAAAAAATGATTTTCAGGCTTCAGCAGTTGGGGGATCAAGCCCCAAAGCCTAACAATATTGGATGAAAACCCATGCCATTTCGAATAGCCATCTTTAAGTGATTTACCCTTTATCAAATAGTCCACGACTCCAATTAAGAGTGAAAATGGCACTGACCATGCATGATTGATGAGTTGAAAAAATAACCAGAAAATACCATATTGCTTCCTGATTCTCAGGTGATTGGAGACCATCAACTGAAACCCCTTTTTGTCTGTAAGGTTTGTATAACTGTTATCAGCAGCACCAGAAGCCTCCTGAATGGATTGGCCAATCAGGTGAATGATGTGAAGATCGCCGAATATGACCAATTTGCCCAGTTTACCTAGCCTGCTGCACCATTCAACCTCCTCTGCATAAAGGAAAAAAGATTCATCCATGCCTTGGGTTTGTTCAAGCGCCTTGCGTTTCACCATTAAAAAAGCGCCACTGATCCAATCCACTTCCTGGTTGGCAGGTACTACTATACATGCAGGTTTCTCTTTGACAAACCATGAAAAAACGCCCTTGAGGAATGCCCCCCAATAAGGCAATGGCAACAAATGATTCAGCCCTCCTTTCATGAAATAACTGCCAGAAAACTGCGGCTGTCCATTGGCGTGTACCAGCTGCACCCCAGCGGCGATATACGATGAGGCCTGTAAACGGTTACAGACAGACATGATCACGCCTGGCTTTAACAAGGTATCGGGATTCAACAAAAGTACCATCTCTCCTTTTGACGCCCGCATTCCTGCATTGTTGGCACGGGCAAAGCCTGCGTTGTATCCCATGTCCAACCATTGTACCGTTGGGAATTGTTGTAGGATCAACTCCCTGTCTTGTTGATTGCCACTGTTGTCAACAATCAACCATTCCACGACTGCTGAATCCATCAACATGGGTTCTGCCGAATGGATGCAATCAGCAATCAGATCGCCCGAATTGAAGTTTACAATGATGATCGACAACAACATGATTGAAAGATACAAATAAACGCTGTACATGGAAATCTAAACGCCCAATAAAGGCAAACAGGATATCTTTGTAAGGCAATAATCGATTCAACACGTGATGTCTAAAAAAACAATCAATGCCAGGGAGGTCAATAATTTTGATGTCTTGAGGATTGTTTTTGCCTGGTTTGTAGTGGTCTCACATTCCTATTTTTTGAATGGCGCCAACATCAGTGATCCATTGGGATGGGCCACCAACAATTATCTTATTTTTTCCTATATCGGGGTAAAGGGCTTTTTTGTCATCAGCGGATACCTGATTTTTCAAAGCCTTATCAGGAGCAGGTCCCTGATGGAGTACCTTACAAAAAGGGCATTGAGAATATTTCCAGCCTTGGTAGTTGCGGTATGCTTAACGCTGGTGGCCACCTATTTTGTTTACCCTAAAAAAGACATTCCCTACTTTTTAGACCCTGCCATCTTTTCCTATTTTCGAGACAATATCCTGCTGTTCATTTCCCATTTTGATATCCCAGGAGTCTTTGAAAACATGCGGTCAACTGCCCTCAATGGCTCTCTCTGGACAATCAAGTTTGAATTCCTCTGTTATCTGATGCTTTTACTATTCTTCCCATTCAAAAGCAAAAGAAGGACAATGGCGATGCTAACAACCCTCCTCTTGATCAGCCTCTTTGCATTGCAATTGTTTTATGCTGATTGGTTGCAAACAATAAAAAAGCCCATTCAAATGGACCTCTTGGTTGAGCTGGCCAACTATTTTTTGATGGGATCTGTCCTGGCTTCTTTTGATTGGGAAGCCATTGCACATAAAAAGTTGATGCTGTACATCTCTATTGCATTGATCTTGGTTGCTGTCATTTTCACAGTAGACAGGTTGATCTTGATTGCACCCCTTGGTTTTATAATCATCTGGTTTGGGAAAAGAAAATCTTCATTGGCCGCCTGGATTCACAAAACCATTGGTGACCCTTCCTATGGCATGTACCTGTATGCATTCCCCCTTCAACAATTCATGATCTACTTCTTAAAACCCAATACCATGATATTGTTGATTTCAAGCACAGTATTGAGTGTATTGCTGGGGATTCTCTCCTGGAATCTTGTAGAGAAAAAAGCACTGATGCTCAAACGTTATTTCCTGAAAACAGAGAGAAAATAGCTGGCTGCCATCAATAATTTGGAACTGGGACCAAATTTCAACAAGAAGTAGGGAATCTGGGATTGCCAGTTCAACATCAACATGATGCGCCTCGGCATCTCTGATGGATCCAGTTGATTGGCACAAAAATCATGCATGTTGCGTATGCCATAATTCCTGAGCAAACGCCAATAATAATCATAGATTTTGATATCACGGAATGCAGATTGTCCTATTTTTCGGGCAAACCATATGTTTTCCCTAAACATGATGTCTTCATTGTCTCTGCAGAATTCAGTGGTCTGATCCTTGTGTAAACCAATGGTCATCAGGTGCTGATCAAGGTATACATAATCAAAGCCCGCCTTGATCAGCCTTGAATTGTAATCAACATCCACCAGCCAAATGAATTTTTCATCATAGCGCACGACAGACTTCACCGCAGCCCTCAACATTACATTGCTGGGTGGCCCCATGACCTGGGCCAACAACAGCCGATTGGGATAAGATTTGAGCTTAGTCAAAAGAGATGGGATGGCCTGTAGAACCATGTATTCGCCATCCGCTTTCTTGGCAATGTTTTTGCAAAAAGCGAAAGAGGCAGTAGGTTGGTTCGTCAATGCATTTACAAAATTGGAAATTGCCTTAGGATTCTCAAACCAGTCATCCTGGTGAACCAACATGAAAAAATCTCCGCTTGACCGATCTATGGCGCTGTTCCAGTTCTTTGGGCTCCCCAGGGCAGGAATATTTCTATAGTAGTGGATGGTCAATTGACCTGAATAGGGTGCAATTGCCTGTTGAATCTCGTCATTGGGGGAGTCATCCGTGATCACGACCTCAACATCTTTGTAGTCCTGCAACAAGACAGCATCAAGCAGCCGAATCACAAAATCAGGCTTTTTGTAGGCGGGAACACAAATGGAGACCATGGACAGACAGATTAAATCGTATTTTTGGCTTATAAAGATAGTCAATCTACTGGCATTCTTAAAACGATGACATGGAAGGGCTGTCGACATTTAACTGAAGAAAATGTCCAACAACAATCTCGAAAATTTTATTTCAGTCGTCATCCCCTGCTATAATGACGGCATTTACCTTGAGGAAACTTTGCTGCATTTAAAAAAACAAAGCTTTCAACATTTTGAGACCATCATTGTAGATGATGGGTCAACTGACCCATTCACCTTGGATTTGCTGAGCAAAATTGATCCAGGAATGGCTACGGTATTGCACAAGGAAAATGGAAGGATGTCTTCGGCCAGAAATTTTGGCGTAAAGCATGCAAAAGGCAATATCATTGTGGCCCTGGATGCGGACGATTATTTTGAAGCAAGTTTCTTTGAAAAAGGATTGAAAGTACTGGATGCAAACCCTCAAGTGGCAGTGGTGACAAGCCAAATGAAAATGTTTGGCAAGGACAATAAAATCTCAAAGCCCCGTGGCGGAGATCAATACAACTTCCTGTTCAGCAGTGAATGCCCTGCCTGTGCAATGGTAAGAAAATCATGTTGGGATGCAGTTGGCGGGTATGATGAATCCATGACATTGGGATATGAAGATTGGGAATTTTACATCAGAATCACCCAACAAAATTGGACGGTTCATGTGATCAAAGAAGTGTTGTTTTTTTACAGGCAAACAGAAAAATCAACCCATAAAAACAAAACACTGCCCAATCGAAAAATGATCATTCAATACATCCTACATAAACACCAAGATTGGTACCTTAGAAATCTGGCAGCATTGATAGCAGAAAATAAAATTATATACACTGAAAGAAGGACCGCATACAATACAATCCTCAAACTATTTGTTGATAGGATTACCCATAAATTCAATTAATCAAAGACAGCCAATCACAAAATAATACGATTATGTTTTCAAAAAATCCAACTGGAGAACGATTAGAACAAGGAGACTTAAGCCAAGGCACGGCAGAACATCTTCATCGGTATAAAATTGCTGAAATGTTTTGCAGCGACAAATCAGTACTAGACATTGCCTGCGGAGAAGGTTATGGAACAAATTTATTATCAAAATTTGCGAAAACAATTGCAGGTGTAGACATAGACAACCAAACAGTTGTAGAAGCAAAATTAAAATACAGTGCCGAAAACATCCAGTTT
>CANEWJ010000039.1 GCA_947442625.1 Chitinophagaceae bacterium | reverse complement strand
GAAGAAGGAAGAGCACCAACCTGATTTACTTTAATATAGTATACACCATTTTGACCGTCAATCACGTCTGATGTATTAGACAAGTTCTTTTTGTTAAACGCTGCACCAATTACTTTTGTTTCTGAACCAAGGTTGGGAACAAAAGGATCTGCAAACCTGACGGTGTCTGTTCTTCCGGTTGTTCCACCGAGCAAAGCAGCCAATTTGTCCAGGTTTTTCTCTGCTCCGGCCTTTTGGGCCACCATTTCAGCCTTTTTCTTGTTCCTGAGGGTTGGCTCTACCAATACCCTTGCAACCGCAGCGGGCTGAACACCTTCTTTGAATTCGTTGGTAACCATGGCTACCACATATTGGTCTTTGAGGTCGAAGGGCTCTGAAACGGTTCCTGTTTTGTTTTCAAATATCCATTTTACAATGGCCCTGGAAGAAAGTGGACCAGCACTATAATCAAGTTCCTTGATGTTGTCGGCTGTTAGCTTGTTGATCTTCATCTTTGCAACAGTTTCGTCGAAAGACTTCTGGTCCCTGCTGCTTCCTACAAACTGGGTTGCGGCAGAAGAAGCTGTAGCATCTGTTTCTTCGCTGGCCACAACTGGCTTGGCCAGATAGGCAACCTTATATGCCTCTTCAAAGTTTTTCTGGTTCAATACTTCTATGATATGGTAACCGAACTCGGTTTTAACCACCTCCATGCTTCCTTTGGGTTTATTGAAAATGAAGTCAGCAAATTCCTTTGCCAGGTTCATATCAACAGAAGAGAAATCATATTCACCGCCTTTGTCCTTGCTTCCCTGGTCATCGCTGAGGGCTGCTGCCAAAGCGCCAAAGTTTCCGCCAGACTTGATCACGGCATAAATGCTATCGATGCTCTTTTTGGCTGCGCTATCGCTGCGCCTTTGTTGACCCGTTTGCGGATCAACAATTCCTACGAGAATATGCCTGCATTTTACAGAGTCGGGCAAAGATTTTGATTGTATTTTTTTCGCGATGACATAGCTTCCGCCATCGAGGTAAGGACCAGCAACGGAACCAACGGGCAAGGATATGATGGAATCCTTGGCGCCCATCTGGAGTTTTGACTTCGGGGCAAATCCATCAAAAAACGGAAGCGTGGTATTGTTTCTTGCAACAAAGCTCTTTGCATCGGGTGCAGCATAGAATGCGGCCTTTAATTCATTAAGCTGGTTGTAAATCCTTGCAGAATCCTGGGGTGTTGGGTTTGCGCTGAATGATACATAAGCAATGCTCTTTACGTGCTCCTGCTTGAATTCATCTTTGTGTTTTGCAACATAATCACTGATTTCACTGTCGCTCACTTTAACAGTGCTGTCAGCGATGGTCGTATAAGGAATACCAACAAAAGATATTGAAGCAAAAGAAGCGTTGTCTGCTGCCATTTTCTCAAGCATCCACTTAGGAACATAAGAACCCTGTGTAATCAAGGAGGTATATTTTTGAGAAAGCAGGTTGATGCCAATGGGCTTGATCAATTGCTCTTCAATATTCAAGGCATCTTCAGGCTTTGAACTCTTTTTGACATTGGTAAACCAGTTTCTCGCTGCGTTTACATCATACGCTCCCGTGGCCTTATCGGCAAACATTTGCTTGAACTCTTGTGGGGCATCATCAGAAAACAATACCGCACCCAGTTCTTTGGGAGTAACCGCCAATCCAAGCATGGCAGCTTGTCCATTGATCATTTCCTCCTGCACATATGAATTCCAAACATTTTCAACAATCGTTTGGGTCATCATTTCGTTTGTTTGCATACCCTGAGAACGGTAGTTTTGTTCAACCATGTTTACCTTCTTGCTGAAGTCAACCAGTTCTACATCTTTCCCGTTGATGGATCCTGCTGTTGTAGCCTGTCCGTCAAACATGCTACCGCTTTTGCCAACAAATGCATCCTGTACCAAAAAGCCGATCAAACTGATCGCGATCATCGTAGTAAGCAACACTGCTGCCTTATCCCTGATTTTTTGAATAATTGACATATATATATTATTATAAGAGTTGGCAAAAATAGGGTAAAAATGGTTATTAACAAATTGTGGAAAACGCCGCGGGACCAATAATTTTAATGCAAATAATGGCTGTTTCCGGCTGTTCAAGGAAAATTTTTGGTTTTCCACAGTCCCCTGTTGATATCCTCGTTTTTATGTGAATTACTGGCTTTTTCTTAATTGGATATTGTGGATTGTTTTGAACATCTTGGGGTTTAAAACTGAATTTGCTGTTTTGGGGATTTTTTAGAACATTTTACACTTGGTTTATCCACAGGAAATTTGTTCTTTTTAATATGTTGAAAAAATCATTTGGCTTTTTTTTGAATGTTAATAGGAATGGATTTTATCAGGTGTAGTAATGATATAGATCATGTGCATAATTGTGAATTGATGTTAATACATGTGATTTTAGGTTGAATAAAATTTGCTAAAAATTAGTTTTGAACATTTCCACAACCTTAATAGTAATAGTGTCTTTTATAAATAATAGATAATTATAAATACTACAAGGGATATTAACATTCAAAAAGACCTGATGAAATCAATTGAATATTCTGTAATTTTCACCTGATGAAACAAATAAAAAATATCATTTTTGATCTGGGTGGCGTGTTGATTGATTGGAATCCAGAGTATATGTACAAAAAGATTATCACCGATGATGATGAGCGGAAATTTTTTTTGGATAATATTTGTACAATGTCTTGGAACGAAGAGCAGGATGGTGGAAGAAGTATTCAAGAAGCCAATGATTTACTTCTTTCTTTATACCCCGACAAGAGCGATTATATCCTCGCCTTTTATCAAAGGTGGGAAGAGATGCTCAACGGACCAATTGAGGGCACTGTTGAGGTTCTAAAGCTGCTTAAATTAAATAATCAACATAAGATCTATGCACTCACAAACTGGAGTGCAGAAACTTTCCCCCGCGCTTTAGAATTGTTTGACTTTTTACACTGGTTTGATGGCCGCATTGTATCAGGAGAAGAAAAAACAAGAAAACCGTTTCAGGAAATTTATGAATTAACCTTATCCAGGTTTGGTATTGACGCTTCTGAAACCTTATTTATTGATGATAACCTCAGAAATATTAAAGCTGCTGAATCATGTGGTATAGAATGTATTCATTTTCAATCTCCATCGCTTCTGATCAATGAGCTTAAAAAAAGAGCCGTGATTTAATCAACTCAATATTTGATAGGCTATAAAACTCAATAAATAAGCCAATCCTGTCATATAGATCAATTGAATGATTGGCCATTTCCAGGAACCTGTTTCTCTTTTAACAACCGCCAATGTACTCATGCATTGCATCGCCAATAGATAAAATATCAACAAAGAATATCCTGTAGCTGTTGTGTATACTGGACTTCCATCAGCTCTTTTTGCAGCATTCATTTTATTCCTTAACGTCTCACTGTTTTCATCAGCATTCTCTCCCACACTATACAAGGTTGCCATCGTACCAACAAATACTTCTCTTGCAGCAAATGATGTAATTAAAGCTATTCCTATTTTCCAGTCATAACCCAATGGTCTTATTATTGGTTCTATACTACGGCCCATGATGCCAGCATAAGAATTTTCCAGCAGCGCTGATGATTTTTCCGCCTGGTATTTTTTTTCATTAACAGGATCATTCTTGATCAATATTGCATAGTTTTCTTCAATTACATTTCTTTTTTCTGTTGGACCAAAAGAACTGAAAGCCCATAGAACCAAAGAAATGAGCATGATTACTTTTCCTGCATCAAATACAAAAACCTTGGCTTTTTCAACCATTGTATAAAGAATGTTTTTCCATCTGGGTTGTCTATACACAGGAAGTTCAAGTATAAAAAAACTTTTTTCTTTTATCTTAATGAATAAGTTCATCACATAAGAAACCAATAATGCAATTACTATTCCTAATACATATAAAGCCATTAATACCAACCCTTGTAAACTAAATATTCCCAAAATATTTTTATTGGGTACCACCAATGATGCTAAAATGGTAAATACAGGAAGACGAGCACTACAACTCATGAAAGGAGTTACCATGATCGTAAGCAATCTTTCTTTTTTATTTTCAATATTTCTTGCACTCATGATCGCTGGTACAGCACATGCAAAACCACCAATCATGGGCATTACACTTTTGCCATTCAATCCAACCCTTCTCATGATTCTGTCTGAAAGAAAACTAATCCTTGCCATGTATCCTGTATCCTCTAATAAAGTAATTAATCCAAACAAGATCATGATTTGAGGTACAAACACAAGTATTCCTCCCAATCCTGCCAGTATTCCATTGACCACAATATCTGCAATCCAACCATTTGGCAAAACAGAGCCCAACCAACCACCCAATAATCCAACACCAGATTCTATCAGGTTCATTGGATATGCTGCAACCCAAAAAACAGACTGGAACAAGATAAATAATACAACACCCATGATGAGGTATCCCCAGGTTCTGTGTAAAAAGAAATGATCAAGCTGCTCAGAGAACAGTTTTCTTTTTTCAATGCTTTCTTCTTCAACAGATTTAAGCATTACCTGTCTAATTTTATGATACCTCAGTTGGATGTCTTCAGCTTGTATTTTTGTATGGTTGAATTTATATTTAACCTCTATTGCTTCAATCTTCTCTTGTATGCCAGAATCTAATTCAAAAGATTCATGGTTGATCAGGTGATGAATGGCACCATAATTTCCAATACTGGGAATCAATTCTCGCATTTCACCAATAGCCTCTTTTGCCAAATCTTCAATAGGAAAGAAATCCTGACCAGTTACTTCAATATTCAACATTTGTGCTAAGGTCGACTTCAGTTGTTCAATACCTTTTCCTGTTCTCGCATTGACCATTACAACAGGTACTTGCATTTCCCTTGACAAACAATCTACATCAATTTTAATGCCTCTTTTTTTAGCCAGATCAACCATCGTCAGCGCAACAACTACAGGTATTTTAAGGTCAATCACCTGCGATACATACAGTAAGTTTCTTCTGAGGTTGCTTGCATCAACTACAACAACTGCTAGATCAATGGATTCACCTTTTTCTGGTGTCATCAATTGTTTATAAGAGACCCATTCATCACTCCTTCTTGGATATAAACTATAGGTTCCCGGCAAATCCAGTACTATACAATCTTGTTTATGGGGTAGTGTAAAGCCACCTTCTTTTTTTTCAACGGTAACACCTGGAAAATTGCCCACTTTTTGTCTTAATCCAGTCAATAGGTTGAACAGGGAACTTTTTCCACTGTTTGGATTTCCAATAAGGGCTATATTGGGCTTATTATCGATCATTTATTTCCTTCGAAGGTACATTCATTTGTACCCATCCCCTTACGAAAACAGTAAAAAGCGCATCTTTAGACAGATATTTCAGTACATCCCAACAACTACACTAAATTTGCATAAAATACATCAGATGTTCAGGTTATTCATCCCGCTTCTTTTATTGTCAACATTCGTTTCAGCCCAAAAATTAAAAAAAGCGGACAAAGAGATTGTACAATATTTACAACAACAAGTTGGGTATCTTTCTTCCGACGAACTTAAGGGCAGGAGAGCTGGAGATCCAGGAGAAATCTTGGCTGCTGAATTCATTGCTTCAAAATTTAAAGAAATAGGGTTGATCCCCAAAGGTGATAATGCCACCTTTTTTCAGCATTTTACCATCAGTGATGGTAAAGAATTATCAAAAGACACTGATTTGAGGTTAAATGGTAAAATGCTCAAAGCCGGGGTTGATTTCTTTCCTCTTTCGAATTCTCCCGCAGCATCCATCAATGCAGAATCTTCCCCTTCTTTAAATGAAAAGGGCCAGCCATGGATGGTTGATCTTGCAGAAGCAATCCTTGAAAACAAAGAAAACCCACACTTTGACGTTGCCAATTTATTGTATGGCAAAATGCTCAAAGCCAAAGAAAAAGGAGCTTCTGCCGTAATCTTTTTCAACTCTTCTTCTTTGGATGATAAAATCAAGTTTGATCCAAAAGATATGACTGAAATGGCACCTTTGCCCGCTGTATATATCAACACCAACGCACAAAAGCAACACTTTCCAGATGTTTCTTCCTCTTATCAAATTTCTGCCAACCTTTTGATCACGCCAAAAATCAGAAATTTAAGAAACGTGATTGGCTATTTGGACAACAATGCAGTGTATACCATCGTAATAGGTGCTCATTTTGATCATCTAGGATATGGAGAAGATGGAAATTCAATGATAAGGACCGGAGAACCCGGCATACACAATGGTGCTGATGATAACGCCAGTGGAACATCATCTATGATTGAACTTGCCTTTCTTTTGAAGAACAGTAAAGCAAAACAATTCAACTATCTTTTCATTGCTTTTTCTGCTGAAGAATTGGGTCTTAATGGTTCTAAATATTTTGTAGAACATCCAACAGTTCCTTTGAACAGCATCAATTATATGATCAACATGGACATGGTTGGGCGCATGAACGATAGCACGAAAACAATTACCGTTGGTGGTTATGGAACATCTCCATCTTGGAAAACGATGTTTGAATCTGTCAAGAATAAGGATCTTACGATCAGGTTTGATTCCAGTGGAACAGGTCCCAGCGACCATGCCTCATTTTATCGAAAAGATATTCCCGTGCTTTTCTTTTTTACAGGGCTTCATGCTGATTACCATAAACCCAGTGACGATGCAGATAAAATTAACTATGTAGGCATGTTAAAAATCATACGATTTATTCAACAAATGATTGAAATCAAAAAACAAGACCAAAAACTGGCTTTTACCAAAACAAGAGAACAACAGTCATCTACTTCAGCAAGGTTCAGTGTTAGCATGGGCATTATGCCAGATTACTCTTTTACAGGATCAGGTGTTAGGGTAGACGGTGTATCAGATAATCGTCCTGCAAAAATTGCAGGCATTTTAACAGGCGATATTTTTAAACAGTTGGGTGAATACAAAACATCATCTGTTGAATCTTATATGCAAGCACTATCCAGATTCAAGAAAGGCGATAAAACGACAACCATTGTTTTGAGAGGAGAAAAAGAAATTAGTTTTAACATTGTTTTCTGATGAAACTAAGGCTTGACGACGATAAAATGTCAGATCATTTTTTTGAAGATACAAGAATACTGGGCATTGTTTGTACGCTTAAAAACTATCTTTTTTGTTGGCATATTGAAAAGGTTCTACAAATTGATTTTCAAACTGCACCTGATCTACAGATTGGGATGGAAAAGAATAGAAGATCATATTCTTTTACAGTTTATGAATTTTTGCATCCTATCTCAGCAAAGGAACATTATCTTTACAGCAATAAACACGATGGGGAATTTCTTTTACCAGAGCTTCAACATCTAGATTTTATATGGTTGGTTAGAGATAGTTTTCAAGATGAGCAATATTTTCAACAATTACATCAACAACTCAAAACCATACCCGGTGTGCAACTTGTAACTGAAGTAGCCCACGAGAAAATTAAATCAAGAGATAATTTACAACGATAATTTATGTGGGAAGAAAAAGAGAATACCTTGTACAGAAAATTTCTATTCAATAATTTTATTGAAGCTTTTGCTTTTATGACAAAGGTTGCCATACTTGCTGAAAAGCATAACCATCATCCTACCTGGAAAAACACCTGGAATTCGGTTGAGATTTGGCTTTCAACCCACGACGCTGGTAACATTGTCACCAAGAAAGACCTTGAACTATCGATTGCAATAGACGCAGTTTAATCAAGGCAGTATTTTATTTACACCATAACGGCAAAATCTCCGGCTTCGGTTATTTCTCCAATGGGAGTTGTTCTATCTGCTAAACCATTTTCTTTAAGCAGTTCTATGACATCCTGGGTTGACGCTTTGTCAACAGCAATCAACAAGCCCCCACTTGTTTGCGGATCGGCCAATATGTTTTTTTGCAACACCTTGTTCTGTTGATCGTGAAAGTGAACTTTATGCCCATAACTATCCCAGTTTCTGTTTGTTCCTCCAGGTACTGAGCCCAATTCGACATATTCAATCAACCGATCTGTTATCAATGGAACTGCTTCGAAATGTATTTTTGCCGACATACCACTTCCCTCTGCCATCTCAATCAAGTGACCCAATAATCCAAAACCTGTTACATCGGTCATAGCATGAACTCCTTTTATCTTTCCCATGTTAGACCCGATTTTATTCAACTGCATCATTTGTTCAGCGGCTAATGTTTCATCTCCTTTTTTCAACAGATTCTTTTTTTCTGCTGTTGTCAAAATACCAACACCAATTTTTTTTGTTAAAAACAAGATGTCACCTTTTTGGGCTGTATTGTTTTGTTTTAAATGTTTGATCTCAACCAAGCCATTCACAGCCAAACCAAAAATTGGTTCCGGTGAATCAATGCTGTGTCCACCAGCCAATGGAATCCCAGCTTCTAGACAAATACTTTTACTACCCTCTATAACCCTTCTTGCAACCAGTGGAGACAAAAGATTGATGGGCCATCCCAGTATAGCGATTGCCATGATAGGATCTCCCCCCATTGCATATACATCACTTATGGCATTGGCTGATGCAATTCTCCCAAAATTATAAGGATCATCAACAATGGGCATAAAAAAATCTGTTGTTGAGATCAAGCCCTTTCCGTTTTGTAAATCATATACCGCAGCATCGTCTTTGCTGTGGTTCCCAACAATCAAGCGATCGTTGTCAGGCATGCTAAAACTTGAATGCAATATTTCATCTAATATTTTAGGTGATATTTTGCAACCACAACCTGCACCGTGCGAATATTGTGTTAACTTAATCTCTTCCATTGTTTTGTTTTAAAATAAGCCTTGCGTTTTCTTCATCATTTACACGCTCTGCAAAAATCATTTGAATTTTTGGTTTAGGTTCTTGCCTGTTATCTAGTCCTTTCCTATATTGCTTATCATAGTATTTCAACAAAATATCAAAACACCCGTGGAAGTTTTTTTCTTCTAATGCAGAAATCGCTGTTTTTGTTTCAAGTCCACCCAGTCTTTTTTGTATCCTCAAAATAGCATCATGCAGTGCTGTCAAATCCAGTGCACTATAGGTATCTACCAAATAATCCAACCTTGCAGTAAACGGGATATCCATGAATACAATTTCACATTTCCTCATGTGTGTCCACATTTCTTGGGGAATGTTTACCGTTCCAATACGCTGGCTTTCATCTTCCAACCATATTTTATTATTGGGATATTTTTCCTTTTCTAGTCTAATGGAAATGGCAAGTTTGTTTTCAAACATCTCCTGGCTGGGTTGTTTGGGTAATCCAATATTTCCGAATGCTGATCCTTTATGCCCTGCAAGGCCTTCAAGATCCACCACAGGTTCATTCAATTCTTTTAGCGACTGCAACACAATTGTTTTTCCTGAACCGGTATTGCCTCCCAGTATTTGGAACGGGTGTTGCCTACCCAACTCTTCAAGTACCCAATTCCTGAATGCTTTGTAACCACCCCTTAGCGTAAACACCTTAAAGCCATAAAGATCAAGCAACCATGCAACTGCCGCACTTCTCATTCCGCCCCTCCAACAATGTACCAACACGGTTTTTTCATCAGCATTCCCTTTTTTTATCATCCCTTCCGCCTGCAACAACATTTCTTTCATTTTTGGGCCAAAGAAATCAAGACCCTGCTTGATGGCATCTTCTCTAGATTGTTGCTTGTATATGGTACCAACAACAGCGCGTTCTTCATCGTTAAAAAGAGGAATAGATGAAGCTCCCGGAATATGTGCATGTGCATATTCTGCATCGCTTCTTACGTCAATGACTGTATATACGTGTGATAGTTGAACAAACTGTTCAACAGGGATTTTTTCTATTCCCATATAAATGTTAAGAAAATCACTTGTTCATGGTAGCAAGAAACTCTTGGTTGTCTCTTGTTCCCTTCATTTGTTTAAGCAACAAATGCATGGCTTCTTCACTGTTCATGTCGGCTATATGGTTGCGTAAAATCCACATCCTTTGCAGCACATCCTTATCAAGCAAAAGATCTTCACGCCTTGTTGATGATGCTGTAAGATCGATGGCTGGGAACATGCGTTTGTTGGCCAGTCGCCTATCCAACGCCAGCTCCATATTACCGGTTCCTTTGAATTCTTCAAAGATAACCTCGTCCATTTTGCTTCCTGTATCTATCAGTGCCGTAGCTAAAATGGTCAATGATCCACCATTTTCAACTTTTCTTGCTGCTCCAAAAAATTGCTTAGGCTTCTGCATGGCATTGGCTTCCACACCACCCGACAAGACTTTACCTGAAGAAGGTGCTACGGTATTGTGAGCCCTCGCCAACCTCGTGATAGAGTCCAGTAATATTACTACATCGTGACCACACTCAACCAATCTTTTGGCTTTTTGAAGCGCCATCGTAGATACCTTCACGTGTTTTTCTGCAGGTTCATCAAATGTTGATGCCAATACTTCCGCTCTTACACTGCGCTCCATGTCAGTTACTTCTTCTGGACGCTCATCAATCAACACTACCATCAAATAACATTCAGGGTGATTTGTTGCAATTGCGTTTGCCACCTCTTTTAGCAACATTGTTTTACCAACTTTTGGCTGAGCAACAATTAAACCCCTTTGACCCTTTCCCAATGGGGTAAAAAGGTCCATCATCCTTGTTGAATAATTATCTTGTTTTGTGTACAGGTTAAATTTTTCAAAAGGGAACAACGGTGTCAAGTAATCAAAAGGCACCCTGTCTCGGACCTCGTCTGGTAAACGACCATTGACTGTATCAACTTTATATAATGCAAAATATTTTTCACCTTCTTTTGGTGGCCTTACGCTTCCGCTAATGGTATCACCTGTTTTTATCCCGAAAAGTTTTATTTGTGATGGGGATACATAAACATCATCAGGAGATGAGAGATAATTATAATCACTGCTCCTCAAAAATCCATAACCATCAGGCATCATCTCCAAAACACCCTCTCCTGCTATAGCACCATCAAACTCTACATTGAATACAGGCTCCTTTTTGATGAAAAGTTGCTTTGTCGGTGCCTCGTCTTGTACAATCTCATTTTCAGGTGATTGTGGTTCTTCCCCATTGTTGTTTTCATTAATGATAATTTCCTGCTGATCCACCTGATCTGTTATCGCTTGTACTGGGATGGGTTTTATTTTTTTGATAGGCTGTTTGACCTCTTTAGATCCTTGGGCCGGTTCTTCTACGACAGTTACTACTGGTGTTGCCGGGGGCCTACCTCTTTTTGCTACTTTTTTCTCTAATTTTGGTGCTTCTGCTACTTCAAGTGCCTTAGGACTGGCGTCTTCATTTTCAACGATTGCTTCTTCGGTACTGTTCGATGTTGTCGTTTTTACAATGCGCTTCTTCTTAACGACTCCATCTTTTGTTTCAGGCTTTGTGCTGCTGTTTAAAATGGCTTGTTTGTCTAATATCTTATAGATCAGATCCTGCTTTTCCAGTTTTTTTACACCAGTAATTTTAAGTTGTTCTGCAATATCGAGCAGTTCTGGAACAAGCATGTCGTTCAGCTGAAGAATGTCGTACATAGATAACATTTGAAAAATAGACCCTTAGGGGAATTTGACGAGATAATGATGATGATTGTGAAGTGAAAACGATGTATGGGGCGACGATTTCTAAATAAATCCCCTATTTTCATTACAATATTAACACTTTTTCAATTTTAAAAAAAATATTTACCCATCTTATCCCCGAACAACAATCCTCCCTCCTGCCTATTTATTACCTTTGCGCCAAGAAATCAAGGATATGTTTAACAAAAGAATCAAGATAAAAGAACTTTTGCTTCAGCCAGCGGGTAAAAAAGATATTGTTGTCATGGGTTGGGTCAGAACTTTCAGAAACAATCAATTTATTGCTCTTAATGATGGCTCTACCAACACCAATATACAGGTTGTTGCACCGCTTGGTCAGTTTACTGATGAGCTTTTAAAAAGAATTACCACCAGTTCATCACTGAAAATATCGGGTGAGCTGGTTTCTTCTCAGGGAAAAGGACAATCGGTCGAAGTTGTTGCCCATAGCATTGAGGTCTTGGGTGATTCCGACGCTGAAAAATACCCACTCCAACCCAAAAAGCATAGCCTTGAGTTTCTGCGGGAAATCGCCCACCTCAGGTTTAGAACCAACACGTTCGGGTCTGTTTTTAGGGTCAGGCATGCGCTAGCCTTTGCTATTCATCAGTTTTTCCATGAAAAAGGTTTCTTGTATATGCATACACCGATTGTTACCACCAGTGATGCTGAGGGTGCCGGTGAAATGTTCCGTGTTACTACGCTTCCTTTTGACAACCCCCCACGCAGTGAGGATGGAATGATTGATTTTAAAGAAGATTTTTTTGGACGTAGTACCCACCTGACCGTAAGTGGTCAATTAGAAGGAGAACTCGGCGCTACTGCATTTGGTGAAATTTATACATTCGGACCTACTTTCAGGGCCGAAAACTCCAATACTACCAGACACCTGGCTGAATTTTGGATGATTGAACCAGAAATGGCTTTTTCTGATCTCGAAGACAACATGAATCTTGCCGAGTCTTTCATCAAACACATCATTGGGTTTGTAATCCAACACAACATGGAAGACCTTGTTTTTCTGGATCAACGGCTTGCGGAAGAAGAAAAACAACTTCCTGCGGATAAACGCAGTGAAATGGGCTTGATTGATAAACTAAGATTTGTTCTCGATAATGATTTTGAACGCATCACCTATACAGAGGCCATTGATATTCTTTTGAACTCTGCTGCATACAAGAAGAAGAAATTTCAATATGAAGTGAAGTGGGGCATTGATATGCAAAGCGAGCACGAACGCTATCTGGTAGAAAAGCATTTTAAAAAACCCGTAATCGTTACCAACTATCCCAAAGACATCAAGGCCTTTTACATGCGTCAAAATGATGACGGCAAAACAGTTGCCGCCATGGACATTTTGGCTCCGGGTATTGGTGAAATTGTTGGTGGTTCTCAAAGGGAAGAACGGCTTGCTTTATTAACACAGCGCATGAAAGATATGCATATCGCTGAAGACGAGTTGTGGTGGTATCTTGATACAAGAAGATTCGGTACGGTTCCTCACGCTGGTTTTGGTTTAGGGTTTGAAAGAATGGTTCTATTTGTCACGGGTATGACCAATATTCGCGATGTGATTGCTTTCCCCCGTACTCCTAAAAGTGCAGAGTTTTAGCCAATTCCGTTTCTTTGACCATCCGGTGTACACACATGATGGGTATATGTGTTTCGTGTATCAACTCTCTGGTTATGCTCTTTTCAAAGAACCGCTCAAGCAAACTGTGTTTTTTCGGCAATGTGATCATAAGGTCAAGATTATTTTTTTCTGCAAAATCATTCAGCCCCTGATCAATATTTTTATTTTCAATAAAGTCATACAAGGGATTCATTCCCACAAGCAAACTATCCATATTTATTGTTTCGCCCGGTGTACCTGGTGTAAAATGCCTTCTGTGATAATCTACATTTAAAACGTGCAGTTCAGCATCAAAAAATTGCACAAGCTCCCTGATTTTATGTACAGGTGTACTATCAACAACTTCTACAAGGTCTGTTGCTAATCCCACTTTTTTAAATGGTTTGAAATGTATACCGGGTGGAATAATAAAAACGGGTACCTCCACTTTTGATATTACCGAGATGGAATTACTGCCCATAAAAAACCTTCCCACACCAGTTGTACCCCTTGTTCCCATGACAATTGCAAACGGAGACAACGTTTCTGTAAGTTTTGTAATTTCTTCACCTACATCCCCTAACCTGCTTTCTGTGAATATTTTCAGTTTACCTGCTGTAATTGTTTGCAGGTTGTTTTTTAGTTCAGCCAATTTGTTTTCACTTATATCTCTTATTTGATCAAGCGAAACTGTTACAAGTGGAACCTCCGAAAAACTTATGGGAAGTTGATATACATTCACCAACATCAGGTTCATTCCCATGGTTGTGGCCATGTCTGTTGCATATTTTATTGCATTGTCTGATAAGGTAGAAAAATCAGTGGGAGCGATAATTAATTTCATCGTAAGTTTTTTCAAACTTATTCCGCTTTCTTATTTCAACACATGACCCAGATAATTCCTACCTATGATGCATATCATTTACGCAACAAATAATATTTTATTCTTCTGCTGGCATCTTCTCTTACATCAACGTAAAACAGGTTGATATCTCCTGCATGGTAATTTTTATTTCTATATAAGAAAGAACCAGGAAAATTTGGGTGTGACACCCAAAGCGCGTTTCCCTCTGCTTGGCTATTTTGAGTTTCTGTAAATACCTTATTTAGGTTGTACAATACTGCACCCTTTTGTAATGATTTATCTACAATTTCATTTGTTGTTTTCCAGGTAACGGGATTTACAACCACAATACTTGTATCAAGCCTGTTTACCCACTCACCCGTATAATCTTTCCTGTATGTTCTCCAGCTAACATAACACCCAGTCTTTGTGCTATCTGTGCAGACTGGTATCTTTTCATAGCTATCTTTCTTTACCCCCATTCCTATTAAATATGCACATACCAAACGATTTGACAATTCTTTGCCATCAAAAAATTCTTTCAACAACCTGGTTGCATGTGTTGTTCCTTGGCTATGAGAAGCAATTATAATTGGCCTACCATTGTTTTCATTTTTTAAATAATATACAAAAGCATTTTTAACATCTTCATATGCCAGATTGAATGCCGCATATTTCAATGCGCTATCTTTCTCGCTATACATGCCAATATGTGCCTGCCGATATCTGGGAGCAAAAACCCTTGCGTTTTCATTGAATGCCGAAGCCTGATATATAATGGGTGAATAATCCGTCTTATAATTAATATAAGGATCATCAATTTTGGCATTATTGTTTCCGTTTTCTCTAGTACCAACCAATGTTGTAGGATGTAGATAAAATACATCTGCCTGTTTAATTTTTTCATAACTCTTCAACGGCAAGGGTATCGTGTCTGAAGGATCTTTTTTATTTGGATGCGCAGCCCAATATTCTATCTTACCATAATCGGGTACACCTGTTTCACTTATGAATGCAGCTTTACCTGTATATGATGAAATTTTTGGGGAGCATGAGAATAAAGTTAAAACAATCAAAAGAATACAATATGACCTAACCATTCAATTTCTATTTATATATCAAAATTATGTTTGTTATTTTTACCCAACAATCTTTTTTACCATGAACATACCAGTAGTTGATCTTCATCAATTTATAAACGGTTCCGATAAAGAAAAAGTTCAATTTGCATCTACGCTCGGCAAAGCCTTTGAAGAGGTTGGCTTCGTTTCTGTTAAAAACCACGGTATACCCGATGAGCTCATCAATAGCCTCTATGCCACTGTTAAAGACTTTTTCAGCCTATCTGACCCCGAAAAACGATCATATGAAATAGCCGGTCTTGCTGGACAACGCGGCTACACCTCTTTTGGCAAAGAACATGCCAAAGGAAGCGATGCACCAGACCTCAAAGAATTTTTCCAATACGGTCAAATTATTGATACAGGTGTTGTTTCATCAGAGCCTTACCCGGACAATGTAAAAGTTACAAATCCTGAAGCATTCAACTCGCTTTTTGAACAAGCCTTTAGGGCATTTGAAGTTTCTGGTACTGCCCTGCTATCTGCCATCGCCATACACCTTCAGTTGGGCGACACCTACTTTAATGAACACATTCACCTCGGTAACAGTATTTTGCGGGCCATCCACTATCCTCCCATCTTGCACGAACCAAAATCGGCCATTCGGGCCGAACAACATGAAGACATTAACCTGATTACGCTGTTGGTTGGAGCATCCGCCGACGGACTGGAAATCCTAAGCAAAGAGGGGGAGTGGCTACCAGTAAAAGCCGGACAAGGAGAAATAGTGGTCAACGTTGGCGATATGCTGCAGCGCCTGACAAACGACAGGTTAAAAAGTACAACCCACAGGGTTGTCAATCCTCCCAGAGAATTGTGGCATAGTTCACGTTTTTCTATTCCTTTTTTCCTTCATCCGCGCAGCAGTATGTCTCTTGCTTGTTTATCTTCTTGTATTTCTGATCGCCATCCCAAGCTATATGAAGATTATACCGCTGGTTATTATCTTGATGAACGGCTCAGAGAAATAGGCCTAAAAAAATAATCCTTGCATTTTTCAAAGCACTTCCCTTTTTTCCGTGATGTTTTGCTCTTCAGCCTATCAGCCTTTGGCGGCCCCCAGGGCCAGTTTGGCATGATGATTAAATCTTTTGTTGAAAAACGACCCTATATTTCACTTAAGGATCTTGTCAACATCAATGCTTTTTGCCAATTGATGCCTGGCGCAACAATTACGCAAACAGTTTCACTTATTGGCTACCGCCAAGGTGGAGTTTGGGTAGCTATGGTTAGTTTGCTGATCTGGACCACGCCCGCAGTTACTTTGATGTCTGCGCTTTCTTTTGTTTTATCCGGCAAAAATCTTGCTCTTCTTCAGCACCTTCGCTTCATCCAGCCCATGGCCCTTGGTTTTCTTGCCTTTGCCTCCATCAAAACATATGCAATGATTGATACCAAACTAAAATGGTTCATTGTTTTTGTGTCAACCATTGTCACGTATGTTCTTTTCAAAACACCCTGGGTTTTCCCCATTGTTTTGGTTTGTGGCGGTATCATGGGTTTAACAAACAAGCCTATAGCTACACTGAAGCATTCCCTTTCCAAGCGCTTGCGATTTTTTCCTGTTATTCTTTTCGCTTCTTTTTTCCTTTTGGCTGGATATCTATCTGAGACAGCGCGAAAAAATGCTTGGGAAAACAGAACACCCTACAATGTTTTTGAAAACATGTACCGTTTCGGTAGTATCGTTTTTGGTGGTGCTGACGTTCTCATTCCGGTGATGTACAATCAATATGTGGTCAGACCCACGACGGATAGAATCAAAAGAACAAACAAAGATGCCATCAGTATTGACAGAGATGTTTTTTTATCTGCATCTGGAGTTGTTCGTGCCATACCGGGACCCGCTTTTTCTATCAGTGCCTTTATTGGTGGAATGGCGATGAGTGATAGGGGCTGGGGTTATCAAATGTTGGGTTGTTTTTTGGCTGCGACTGGAATTTTTTTACCTACTTTTTTATTGGTTATATTTTTCTATCCCTTCTGGGAAAACATCCAACAGTTCAACAGGGTTCAACAAGTTATGGCTGGTGTAAATGCCGCCGTTGTTGGCATCATGACCGCGAGCATCATTTATCTTTTTAAGGATACTGTTTTAACATTTGTCAATAAACCCCTGCTTGATACAGTACTTTTCTTGTCCGTATTTTTTACAACCTTTTTCTTGCTTTACCATACAAGGGTTTCTGCACCATTGATTGCCCTCGGATGTTTGTTGTTGGGTTTCCTTTAAAAATGTTCTACTTGTAATATCCGCTTTTCAGGATTTCTTCGTTCACTGTTTCGGGAACCATATACCTGATGGACTGTCCCGCTGCAACCATTTTCCTGATGATGGTAGATGAGATGTCTAACATGGGAGCATTGAGAATGGTTGCTTTTTTTGCAGCATCTTCAGCAATTGAAAACCCTGGTCTCAGGTATACGAGTATGGGGTATCTTTTCTGAAGCACTTCTCCGCTTTTCCACTTTGCAATATTTTGGTAACTGTCGGATCCCATGATCACACTGAAACTGTTTTCTGGATATTTCTCTTCCAGGTAGGTGAGCGTGTCAATTGTATACGATGGCCTTGGAAGAGAGAATTCAATGTCCGAAGCCTTCAGTTTTGCTTCTCCCTCGATCGCCTGTTGCACCAAGTGGAGACGGTGGTACTCGTTCAACAATGTACCACTTTGTTTGAATGGGTTTTGTGGACTGACCACAAACCAAATCTGATCCAGTGTTGTATTTTGTAAAATATGATTGGCGATGATCAGGTGACCATTGTGAATAGGATTGAAAGACCCAAAATACAGCCCAATTTTCATAAGTAAATGAAAATCAATTATTTGTGATTATTTTGTTTCTACCATTATAGTATCCGCCTCGCTGATGCGCAAGCTTACCTGGTATCCAGCCACCATGACTGAAATGGGATCGCCCAAAGGCGCTATTTGTTCCACAGTAATTTCTTCTCCTGGAAGAAAGCCCATTTCCATCAGTTTCAAAACCAGTTCCTCGTCTTCGAGTGAACAGATGATTGCTTTTTGTCCGACCGCTAGTGCTGAAAGTTTTTTCTGCATGTTCAATTCTACGAGGTGCAAAGCTACTTCCCTTCGGTGGATTTCTTGTACTTTTATTCTCTTTCTATGAACGATATACATCTCTTTTGCCTGAAGCCCGTGCATG